>JAOUHR010000111.1 GCA_029884515.1 Gemmatimonadota bacterium | reverse complement strand
TGGACCCTCTGTACGTCGCGAACGAGGGGGTCCTGCTCGCCATCGTGCCCGGCCCCGACGCCGAGCGAGCACTCGCGGCGCTGCGGGCGCACGCACTCGGGCGCGAGGCGGTGGTCATCGGATCGGTCGTCGGCGACCCCGCCGGCACCGTCGTGCTCCGCACCGCCCTCGGCGGCACCCGGATCGTCGACCTCCTCCCCGGCGAGCAGCTCCCGCGGATCTGCTGAGCGGCCCCTCGCGGTCCGGGTGACGATTCTCCCTAGGGATTCTCCCCCGCCGCCCGCCGTCACGCAGGTGCGGAGATTCCGCACTCGCCCTACACCGATTCCCCATTACAGCACCCCGGGCCGACTCAGACAATTGGCGCATGCCCTCTCGGAGGCTCGATGCTCAACCCGTCGCAATACCCTTGGGCCGACGGTGACACGCTCGGCCAACACTTCGAGTCGCGAGGCGTAACCCGGCGCGACTTCCTCGCCTTCTGCGCCGAGATGGCGGTGATCCTGGGTCTCGGCAGCGCGGCGGCGCCGCGTGTGGCCAAGGCGCTCCAATCCGTGAAGCGCCCCAGTGTGATCTGGCTGCAGCTGCAGGAATGCACGGGCTGCGTGGAGAGCGTGCTCCGCACCGCGGAGCCCACCATCGGGGATCTGCTCCTCGACGTGGTCTCGCTCGACTACAACCACACGTTGATGGCCGGTGCGGGCGAGGCGGTGGAGCGCGCCAAGCAGGCGGCGATGGCGGCGAACAAGGGCCAGTACCTGCTCGTGGTCACGGGCTCGGTGCCGACCAAGGAGGACGGGATCTACACCGTGGTGGGCGGCCGCACGGCGAAGGCGTTGCTCGAGGAAGCAGCGAGCGGAGCCGTGGCGATCCTGGCGCTGGGTGCCTGCGCCCACTGGGGGAGCATCCAGGCGGCGCGCCCGAACCCGACGGGCGCGGTCGGCGTGCGCGAGGTCATCAAGGACAAGCCCATCGTGAACATCGCCGGATGCCCGCCCATCGGCGACGTGGTCACGGCGAGCGTGGTGCACTACCTCACGTTCGGCCGTCTCCCCGCCGTGGACGGCGAGGGACGTCCGCTCTTCGCTTACGGGAAGCGGATCCATGACCAGTGCTCGCGTCGCGCGCACTTCGACGCGGGGCAGTTCGTCGAGGCCTTCGACGACGAGTCGGCGCGCAAGGGCTGGTGCCTCTATGCCGTCGGGTGCAAGGGCCCGGAGACCTTCTCCCCCTGCCCGATCTTCCAGTGGAACACGCGCACGAGCTGGCCGATCGGCGCCGGCCACCCCTGCCTCGGCTGCACCGAGCCGTTCTTCTGGGACACGATGACCCCGTTCTACGGCCGGCTGCCCAACCTCGGCGGGATAGCCGTGGAGCGGCGCGTCGACACGATCGGTGCGGCCCTCGCGGTGGGTGCGGCGGCGGGCGTGGCGGTGCACGCGACCGGCACCATCCTGACGCAGATCCGGCGGCGGAAGGCGACGCAGCAGATACCCGAAACCTCCCCCGACGAGGGCCCGCGCCATGGCTAGGACCAAGGTGGTAGTCGACCCGATCACCCGCATCGAGGGACACCTGCGGATCGAGGCGCAGTCGGAGAACGGGCGGATCGCCAAGGCGTGGTCCTCGTCCACGCAGTTCCGCGGGATCGAGATCATCATGCAGGGCCGGGACCCGCGCGACGCCTGGGCGTTCACGCAGCGCATCTGCGGCGTCTGCACGGTGGTCCACGCGGTCGCGAGCTGCCGCGCGGTGGAGGACGCCCTCGACATCAGGATCCCGGCGAACGCCAACACGATCCGGAACCTCGTGCACGGCATGCAGTTCATCCAGGACCACGTCATCCACTTCTACCACCTGCACGCGCTCGACTGGGTGGACGTGGTGAGCGCGCTCAGCGCCGACCCGGCGGCGACCGCGAAGCTGGCGCAGACGCTCTCTCCCTGGCCCAACAACGGCGAGGCCGAGATGCGCGCCGTGCAGGCACGGCTCAAGAAGTTCGTGGGCTCCGGACAACTCGGCATCTTCGCCAACGGCTACTGGGGTCATCCGGCCTACAAGCTGCCGCCGGAAGTGAACCTGCTCGCGGTGGCACACTACCTCGAGGCGCTCGACTGGCAGCGCGACGTGATCCGGCTGCACACGGTGTTCGGCGGCAAGAACCCGCACCCGAACTTCCTGGTGGGCGGCATGGCCTCGGCCATCAACCTGGATTCCACCGCGACGATCAACGCCGAGCGGATCACCGACATCAACTCGATGATCAAGCACGCGCGCGAGTTCGTGGAGCAGGTGTACTGGCCCGACCTCGTCGCCATCGCCGGGTTCTACAAGGAGTGGGGCGCGATCGGCGGGGGCGTGCCGAACTTCCTCGCCTGCGGGGAGTTCCCGGAAGCCGACGTCCGCGACCTCGACAAGCTCTACTTCCCACGCGGGATCATCCTGAACCGCGACCTCTCCACGGTCCACGAATACGACCACAAGAAGGTGCAGGAATTCATCCACAGCTCGTGGTACGAGTACCCCCAGGGCGCGGACGCCGGTTTGCACCCGTTCGAGGGTGAGACGATCCCGAAGTACACCGGCCCCAAGGCGCCGTGGACGTACCTGCAGGACGAGCCGAAGTACACATGGATGAAGTCCCCGCGCTACGAGGGCCACCCGATGCAAGTCGGCCCGCTGTCGAGGATGCTCGTGGCGTATGCGAGTGGCCACCAGGACGTGCGCGAGCTGGTCGGGGCGGCGCTGGGCAAGCTGAAGGTCGGCCCGGAGGTGCTCTTCTCCACCCTTGGTCGCACGGCGGCGCGCGGGATCGAGACCGTCCTGCTGGCGCGCAAGATGGAGCAGTGGATGGGCGAGCTCACCGGACGCATCAGGAACGGCGACGTGGCCACCTTCACGAAGGACAAGTGGGAGCCCTCCACCTGGCCGGCCAAGACCCAAGGGTACGGCTACCTCGATGCGCCGCGCGGTGCGCTCGGCCACTGGGTGCAGATCGAGAACGGGAAGATCGCCCGCTACCAGTGCGTGGTGCCGTCCACCTGGAACTGCTCCCCGCGCGACGCGCAGGGGCACGAAGGTCCGTACGAGGCTGCGCTGCAGGACAACCATCCGCTCCTCGATCCCGAACGGCCGCTCGAGATCCTCCGGACGATCCACTCGTTCGACCCGTGCATGGCGTGCGGCGTGCACGTGCTCGACGCGGAGGGGCGCGAAGTGGTGGAGGTGAAGGTGCAATGACGCCGTCCTCGGCAGGACCGGCCGCGCGACCGGCGCCGCCCCTGTTCGGGTTCGGTCGTGCGTTCACCCGCGAGCGCGGGCATTTCACCTGGGTGTACCTCTGGGGCGCGCCGCTCCGGGCGATGCACTGGATCGCCGCCCTCTGCGTGGTGGTGCTCGTCGTCACCGGCCTGTACATCGGGCGGCCGTACTTCATGACGTCGGGCGAGGCGAGCTCGCATTTCCTGATGGGGTGGGTGCGGTTCATCCACTTCACCGCTGCCGCCACGATCGTGATGACGGGCATCGTGCGCGTGTACTGGCTGTTCGCCGGGAACCAGTTCGAGCGCCTGCGCGCACTCGCCCCGATCTCCAAGGGCAGCCTGGCGAACATCGGCAAGACGGCGATGGCGTACCTGACGTTCCGGCCGGACAAGCAGCCGAACTTCGTCGGCCACAACCCGCTCCAGCAGCTCTCGTATACCGGCGTCTACCTGCTGATGGTCGTGATGGTGATCACGGGGTTCACGCTCTACGGTCAGTCGAACCCGGACGGGCTCATCTTCCGCGCGTTCGCCTGGGTGCCCCCCCTGCTCGGCGGGTTGCAGGCGGTGCGGCTCGTCCATCATGCCCTCACTTGGGCATTCATCATCTTCATCCTGCTGCACGTCTACCTCGCCGTGCGGTCCGACTACGTCGAGCGCGCGGGTGTGGTGTCATCGATCATCACCGGTGGGCGGTACGTCTCGATGGACGAGCGCTACGAGGACATCGACGTGGACCGCGTCCCGGCCTCCCCGTGGCCGACGAGCGAGTACCCAGTGCCAACGAAGCAGTAGCATGCCGGACACCCTCGTCATCGGGTTGGGAAACCCGCTCATGGGCGACGATGGCGTGGGCCTCGCGGCGCTGGCACGGCTGCGCGAGGACTGGCGCCTGGACGGCGTGACGCTGCTCGACGGAGGCACATGGGGCCTCTCGCTGCTGCCCGACATCGAGGATGCGGACCGGCTCGTGCTGGTCGACGCGATCGCAGCCCACCGCCAGCCCGGAGAGATCGTCGTGCTGGAGCGTGGCGACCTGCCGATCTACCTGTCGCGCAAGCTCTCCCCGCACCAGGTGGACATGAAGGACGCCCTTGCACTCGCGGAGTGGCGCGGGCGCCTCCCGCACGACGTGGTCGCCATCGGCGTGCAGCCGGACGTCGTGGAACTCGGGACCGAACTCAGCGAGGCCGTGGGCTCGCAGCTCGACGCGTTGGTGTGCGCCGTGGTGCGGCACCTCGAGGGATGGGGACATCGCTGCGCCCCCGTGACGGAGCCGACCCATGCATGAGATGAGCATGGCGCTCGAGATCGCGCGCATCGCGGAGGAGCAGCTCGGCGCCACGGCGCCGCAGCTGGTGACCGTTGCGGTCGAGGTCGGCGACCACGCCGGCGTCGAGCCCGCCAACCTCGAGTTCTGTCTCGAGGCCGTGTTCTCGACGCCGCCCTTTCGCGGCGCGAAGGGGATGATCATCCGTTCCGCCGGTGACGCCCTGCAGCTCGCCTACCTGGAGGTGGACGATGGCGATCCAGAGGATCGAGGTCCGTGAGCGGGTGATGGCCCGCAACAATGAACTGGCGGCGCAGGTGCGCAGCAGGCTCGCAGCACACGGCGTGACCGCCCTCAACCTCGTCTCCTCGCCGGGCGCGGGAAAGACGACGTTGCTCGAGCGCACGCTCGATACGATGGGCGAGGAGCTCGGCGTCGCCATCATCACCGGCGACGTGCAGACCGAGAACGACGCCGAGCGGCTGGCGGCGCATACCGACCGGATCGTGAGCGCGGTGGTCACGGGAGGCGCCTGCCACCTCGATGCGCTCCAGGTGCGCACGGCGCTCGACGCGATCGACCTCGATCGCACCCGGTTGCTGTTCATCGAGAACGTGGGGAATCTGGTGTGCCCGGCGAACTGGGACCTGGGCGAGCACGAGAAGGTGGTCCTCTTCTCCGTCACGGAGGGCGAGGACAAGCCGCTCAAGTACCCCGCGATGTTCGAGCGGGCGGGGCACGTGGTGATGACGAAGACCGACCTCCTGCCGTACGTCCCATTCGACATCCATCGGGCCATCGCGAACGCGTGCACGGTGAACCCCGAGCTCGAGTTCGTCTCGCTCTCCGCGCTCACCTCACAGGGAATGCAGGACTGGTTCCAGTTCCTGCGTCAGGCGACGGCACCCGAGCTGGCGCGCGCATGACCCGCGCGGGCCCGGCCGCCGCGCGGGCGAGCGCCGACGCCGCACCGGCTCATGCGGCGCGGACCCTGACGGTGACGGGCGTGGTCCAGGGCGTCGGATTCCGGCCGTTCGTGCACCGGCTGGCGCTGCGCCATGCCCTCGTGGGCTGGGTGCGCAACGTGGCGGGCGCGGTGGAGATCGTGGCAGAAGGGAGTCCCGCGGCGCTGGACGCGTTCGCGCTGGCGTTGCGCGCGGAGGCGCCTGCGATCGCACACATCGAGCACGTGCGCTCGGAGCCGTCGTGGCCCACCGGTGCCCGCGAGTTCCGGATCACCGCGAGTGCGGATGCCGACGGCAACCGGCCGGTGCCGCCCGACGTCGCCATGTGCCCGGCGTGCGAACGCGAAGTGCGCGATCCCGCCGATGCCCGGTACCGCCATCCGTTCATCACGTGCACCGACTGCGGGCCGCGGTACTCGGTGATCCGCGAGCTCCCCTACGACCGCGAGCGCACGTCGATGTCCGTGTTCCCCATGTGCGAGCGCTGCCGCGGGGAGCACGAAGCCCCGTCCGACCGCCGGCATCACGCCGAGACCGTCGCCTGCAACGCGTGCGGGCCGCGCATCTGGCTGGAATCCGCCGATGGCCGCGTGCGCGTCGAGGGCGACGCGGCCATCGACGAGGCCGCCTTTCGGATCGCGACCGGTCGGATCGTCGCGATGCGAGGCGTGGGCGGCTTCCATCTCGCGTGCGACGGCACTGACGACGCCGCGGTGCGGCGGCTTCGCACGCGGAAGCGCCGCGACGCCAAGCCGCTGGCCATCATGATCAGCACGCTGGCCGAGGTGCGAAACGTGGCCTTCGTGACCCCGGCGGACGAGGCGCTCCTCGACGGCCCCGAGCACCCCGTGGTGCTGTTGCCGCTGCGGGACACCGCTCGCCTCGCCCCCTCCCTTGCGCCGGGGCTGGGCTGGATCGGCGTGATGCTCCTGTATTCCCCGC
>JAOUHR010000525.1 GCA_029884515.1 Gemmatimonadota bacterium | reverse complement strand
CGGCTGGTGGGCCCCGAAGGAGACACCGTGACCCGGATCGTGACGGTGCCCGTGGGGGACTCGGTGCTCGCGAACTCCCTGGTGCCGGTGGGTGACTCGGTGGTGGCGCACGCGATGCTCCGGCCCGCGGATTCGCCACGGGGATTCGTGCTCGTGCCCGCCGGACTGTCCCCCGACAGCACGAGCGTCGCGGCCTTCCTCATGTCGCGCCACGAGGTCACGAACGCCGACTTCTCCCGCTTCATCCAGGGTGGTGGCTACCGGGACGCGGCGCTCTGGCCGGAGCAGATGCTCCTCGACGGACGACCAGTCGCCCGCGACGTCGCCATCGCCCGATTCGTCGACCGCACGGGCCTGCCCGGGCCGCGCGACTGGTCGAGCGGAACGCCGCCCCAGGGCGCGGAGATGCATCCCGTGGCCGGGGTGAGCTGGTACGAGGCGAATGCGTACGCGCGATGGGCGGGGGGAAGGCTCCCCGTGCGGTCGGAGTGGTACCGCGCGGCGTTGGGAGACGGTTCGACGCCGTGGCCGTGGGGACCGGAAGGTTTCGGTGTCGAGCAGCGCGCCAACTTCGGGCTGCGGGGCACGGATGCGGCCGGCACGCATCCGCTCGGCGTGAGCCCGTTCGGCGTGGAGGACATGGCCGGGAACGTGCGCGAATGGCTCGCGGATCCGGCGGGCACCTCGTCGCGTCGGCTGGCGGTGGGTGGGTCCTGGCGCGATCCCTCCTACATGTTCTTCGCGCGGGCGCGAACCGAGGGCGTGCTCCCCGACTTCGCCGGCGACAACATCGGCATCCGAGTCGTACGAGACGTCTCACCCAAGACCGACCGATCCGGGAGGAAGTGATGCGGCGATCCATGAGCGTGGTCGCGCTCGCATGCGCGACGTGGTCCACGGCCCTCGCCCAGGTCTCCACGGGAGACCAGTGGCTGCGGCGGCCCGTGGACGACCAGACGTACACCGGCTACCTCCAGCTCTTCGCGTACGACAAGACCCTCCCGCTCGCGGCCACCGTGGACTCGCGGGACACCTTCGAGGGACTCTCCCGCGAGCACCTGCTCTTCCAGAGCACGCCCGGAGTCCGGGTGACGAGCCGCATCTACCTCGCTCCCGGCGGTGCGTCGGCGCGGGCGCCCTGGCTCATCTTCCTGCATGGTGGCGGCGGCGACGGGAAGGACGTCCCCGGGTATGCGCTCACGTCCGCGTTCCTCGCCCGGGCCGGATGGAACGTGCTGGCGATGGACCTGCTCTACTTCGGCGAGCGGCGCACGGACCTCCTCACGTCGTACGAGGAGCAGGAGAAGCACGCACGCCTGTACAACAGCCAGGCGACGTACCTCGCCTGGATCGCGCAGAGCGTGAAGGACCTCGGGCGTGCCATCGACTACCTGGTGACGGAACGGAACGCGGATCCGGCGCGCATCTCCCTGGTGGGCTTCAGCCGCGGTGCCCAGGTGGCCATCATCGGCGGTGCGGTCGAGAAGCGGTTCCGGTCGGTGGTGGTGCTGTATGGGGGACACTTCGACTTCTACGAGTCGGGTCACCTGCCGGCGGCATGTCCCGCGAACTACATCGCGCGCATCAGTCCACGTCCGCTGTTGCTGGTGAACGGCAGGCAGGACGAGGACTTCGTGCGCGGGGTCTCGGTGGAGCCGCTGCATCGGTGGGCGCGGAATCCGCGCGAGATCATCTGGCTCAACACCGGGCATACCCTTCCACCGGAGGACGCCATGTCGCGTGTCATGCGGTGGCTCGCCGCGAACGGCAGGTAGCGTGGTGGTCGTGGTGAGCTGGGTCGATCTCCTGCTCCATCCGTAGGCTGCGGCCGCCGCCCCCGCGCGCTAAGATGGAGCAGCGGGCGACGCAGGAGCCCGGTCACGCGCACGCGGGAGCGCCCCTTGGGCCCCTACCCTCTCTCCCCCCGGATGGCGACGGGGCTGATCATCGCCACGACGGCGGCGGTCTTCGTCATCGAGCTGGTGACGCCGCTCGACACGGCCGCGTGGATCCTCTACCTGCTCCCCCTCGCGCTGGCGCCGCAGACCGACGGCCAGGTGCGCCCGCTCCCCTTCGCGCTCCTCTGCATCGGCCTGACCGC
>JAOUHR010000524.1 GCA_029884515.1 Gemmatimonadota bacterium | reverse complement strand
CCGCCCGCGCGTCGTGAGCAGTTCGCGCACGGTGAGTCCACGCACGAACTCCATGGTGACGAAGGCCGTGCCGTCCGCCTCGCCGAGGTCGTGCGTGCGCACGACGTTCCGATGGGAGATGCGGCGCGCCAGGCGGATCTCCGACTTGAACCGGTCGGCGAGCACCTCGTCGCCCGAGAGGAGCTCGCGACGGATCGTCTTGATCGCGATCTCCTCGCCGAGCTCGCGGTCGCGCGCGTGGTAGACCACGCCCATCCCACCGCGGCCGATCACGTCAAGGATCTCGTACCGGCCCGCGAGCAGGTGTCCCCGGGCGAAGGAACCGTCGGCCGCGGCCACGGCGTCCGCGATGCCGGGCGCATGGAACTCGCTCGTCGCGATGTTCACGTCGGCCCGGAGTTCCGCGAGCTGCTGCTCGAGTCGCGCCTCGCGGGCCCGCACGCCGACCGCCATCGCATCGAACACGCGGGCGAGCCGCCCGAGCTCGTCGTCACGGCCCGTGATCGCCGCAAGCGCGCCCGGCGAGTAGGTGCCCCGCTCCACCGCCGCCGCGGCGTCGATCACCTCGGTCACCTGCCGGAGGTAGTCCGCCTCGCGGTCGTGGAACCGCTTCTTCTCCACCGACGCGCCGATGCGCGCGCGGAGCAGCACGGGATCGAAGGGCTTCGCGAGGTAGTCCTCGGCGCCGTGCTCGATGCACCGCACCACGCTCGAGAGGTCGTCGAGCGCGGAGATCATGACGACGGGGATGCTGCGCGTGGCCTCGTCGCCCTTGATGCGCTCGAGCACGGCGAAGCCGTCCATGCCCGGCATCAGCACGTCGAGGAGCACGAGGTCGAAGGCACCGGCACCGATGAGCCGGAGCGCCTCCTCGCCGCTCGACGCGCTGTGCGCCTCATAGCCCTCGCGCGTGAGCCGGCGCGCGAGCACCGTGCGGTTCTCCTCGACGTCGTCCACGATGAGGATGCGGCCCGCGCGCGCCGCCGCGGTCGCGCTCGTGACGCGATCGGGGGCACCCGTCCCCGTTGCACCCGTCCCCGTGGCGCCCGACACGGCGGCACTGACCGGCGCGGCGCGGGCGGAGGCGTTCGGGGCCTTCGTGCCCGGCTTGCCCGCGGCGTGCATCGTGCTTGGCGTCGGCACCGCCGTGAGGCGACGGGCCGCTTGCACGATGCGCTCCACGTCCGTGCGGAACTGCGGCGCACGCTCCCCCGTGAGCAGGGCCTTCGCCGCGGCCTCGATCTCCCCTTGGGGCGTCCTCAGTTCCGCGAGGAGGGTCGCGAGCGCGCCTTGCGACGCGAGCCCGGTCGCCGGCAACGCGACATTGATCCGCGTGAGCCCGTCCCGCGCGGCGACGAGGATCCGGTCCAGCTGTGCCGCGTCTCCGGACCCATCCGCAGCGTCCTCACGCAGCATCTCCGCGTAGCCGACGATGTGGTTGATCGGCGTGCGGAGCTCGTGACGCAGCTCGGATGCCGCCTCCGGGCCGATCGCTTCGCTCACGAGGGCTTGGGCAGGAGTGCATCCATCTTGCCCAGCAGCCGCTCCAGCTCCACCGGCTTGGTGTCGTAGTCGTTGCAGCCGGCTTCGATCGCCTTGTCCCGGTCGCCCGACATGGCGTGCGCCGTGAGTGCGATGATCGGCATCGTGCCCGCCGCGCCAGCGGCGCGGATCCGGCGCGTCGCCTCCCAGCCGTCGATCTCGGGCAGGCTCATGTCCATCAGGATGAGGTCCCACCCGCCCTCGAGCGCGCGGGCCACGCCGGCGGCGCCGTCCACGGCGATCTCCACCTCGTAGCCGCGGCGAATCAGCCGGCGCGAGAGCATGTCGCGGTTCATCTCGTTGTCTTCCACCAGCAGGATGCGCGGCATCGGGTCCCGGGTTCAGGAGGTGGGGGCCGGTGCGCCCTTGCGGCGCATCAGCAGGCGGATGTCGCGCACGAGGTCGAGCTGCGAGTAGGCGCCCTTGGTGAGCACCTCGCTCACGTGGCCGTTCAACCGGGCCCGCTCCTCGCGCGAGAGGTCCTTGGCCGTCACGACGATCACCGGGATGTGCTGCCACGCTTCGACCTGTCGCAGCGCCACGACGAACTCACCGCCGTCCATCA
>JAOUHR010000523.1 GCA_029884515.1 Gemmatimonadota bacterium | reverse complement strand
GTTCGGCAATGGATTCCCGCTCGCAGCCGTGACCACCCGCATGGAGATCGCCCAATCGCTCACGGGCCGGTTGCACTTCAACACCTTCGGCGCGAACCCGGTGGCGATGGCCGCGGGCCTCGCGGTGATGGACGTGATCGAGGAGGAGGGGATCCAGGCGCGGGCCAAGCGGCTCGGCGCGCGCTTCCGCAAGGGGCTCGAGAAGCTCGCCGGCTCGCACGCGCTGATCGGTGACGTGCGCGGCATGGGCCTCATGATCGGCGTGGAGCTCGTGCGCGACCGCGGCACCAAGGAGCCGGCGAAGAAGGAGACGCTGACGGTGCTCGAACACTGCCGCGCGCACC
Organism: Gemmatimonadota bacterium; assembly: GCA_029884515.1. GTDB lineage: Bacteria > Gemmatimonadota > Gemmatimonadetes > Gemmatimonadales > Gemmatimonadaceae > Pseudogemmatithrix. The sequence goes on along the minus strand of JAOUHR010000523.1, from coordinate 1,765 downwards.
AGGTGCTCATCGGCAAGGGCGGTCTCGACGGCAACGTGCTCCGGATCAAGCCCCCGATGTGCATCACGGAGGAGGACGTGGACTACGCGCTCGACGTGCTCGACCTCGCCCTCACGCGGGCGGCACGATGAGCGCGTTCGACACGGTCATCAAGGGCGGCAACGTCGTCACGCCCGGCGGCTCCTTCACCGGGGACGTCGGCATCAAGGGCGAGAAGATCGCCGCACTGGGCGAGAGTCTCGACGCCACGGGCGCCAAGGTGATCGACGCCAAGGGCCACCACGTGATCCCCGGCGTGCTCGATGTGCACGTGCACCTGGAGCTCCCCTTCTGCGGCACCGTCTCCTCCGACGACTACCGGAGCGGCACGCGCGCCGCGGCCCGGGGCGGCGTGACCACGGTGATCGACTTCGCGATCCCCTCGGCTACCGGCTCCCTCTCGGAAGCCGCCGACACCTGGATGAAGAAGGCCGAAGGGAAGTCGATGATCGACTACACCTTCCACATCTGCGTCACCCGCTACAAGGAGCACAGGGACCAGATCGCCGGGATGGTCGAGCGCGGCTTCACCACGTTCAAGGAGTTCATGATCTACGAGTCGGAGGGGTGGCAGTCCGACGACGCCGCGCTCTTCGGTACCCTCGAGCGGATGAAGGAGCATGGCGCGATGCTCCTCGTGCACGCCGAGTCGTCGCGCGTGCTCGACGAGCTGATCGCGCGGCACCACACCCCGGAGCTCATGAAGAAGCATGGCGCCGTGCTGCACGCCATCACCCGCCCGAACTTCGTGGAGGCCGAAGCGATCCAGCGTGCGGTGCAGTGGTGCGAGGCCACGGGCGGCCAGCTCTACATCGTGCACATGTCCACGGCCGAGGGCTCGGACATCATTCGTGCCGCGCAGGCGCGGGGGGTGAAGGTGCTCGCGGAGACCTGCGTGCAGTACCTCACGCTCGACGACTCGGTCTTCGCGCGGAAGGACGGCCACCTCTTCGCCTGCTGCCCGCAGCTCAAGAAGCCGGCCGACGTGGAGCGGCTCTGGCGCGGGCTCGACAGCGGCGAGGTCTCCGTGATCTCCACCGACACCTGCACCTTCACGCGCGAGCAGAAGGCGATGTGGGAGGGGGACTGGACCAAGATCCCGATGGGGATGCCCGGGCTCGAGACCCTCCTCCCGCTCACCTACACCAAGGGCGTGCTCGGCGGGCGGCTCACGCTCGACGAGATGTCGCGCAAGCTGAGCACCAATCCCGCGCGCATCATGGGGCTCGATGACCGGAAGGGATCGATCCGCGTGGGGCTCGACGCCGACCTCGCGATCATCCATCCGGTGCGCACGCACACCGTGGAGCCCGCGACGCTCGAGACCAACGCCGACTGGTCGCCCTACCAGGGCTGGGACCTGGCGGGCTTCGCGCGCACCACACTCTCGCGCGGCGAGGTGATCGTGGACGACTACAAGGTGGTGGGGAAGGAAGGACGCGGGCGCTGGCTCAGGCGCACGCGGGCGGGCGCCTGAGCGGCACGAGCGCGGAGCGCGCCAGAGGCGGCCTGAGCGCCATGAGCGCTACCTCCGGCGCCGACCTGAGTTCCAGCCCGCTCTGGAACGCGGACCTCGCCCCGACGCCGGCCGAGGGGCGCACCTGGTCCACCTACAGCATCGCTGCGCTGTGGATCGGGATGAGCGTGGTCATCACCACGTACACCCTCGCCTCCGGCCTCATGTCGCAGGGGATGGCCTGGTGGCAGGCGATGCTCACGATCTTGC
>JAOUHR010000522.1 GCA_029884515.1 Gemmatimonadota bacterium | reverse complement strand
TGATGGCCGGGATCGCCGAACGTTTCAGGAGCCTCGCCCCATGATCGACCTGCGCTTCGTTCTCCGCAGTCTCGCCCGCGCCCGCGGGTTCACGATCGCCGTGGTGCTCACCCTGGGCCTCGGCATCGGTGCGAACACGGCGATCTTCAGCGTCGTACGCGGCGTCCTGCTGCGCCCACTGCCCCACCAGGGCGGCGATCGCCTGATGTACCTGCGGCAGTCCGCCGCGGGTCCGGGAAGCGAGAACATCGCGTTCTCCGTGCCGGAGATCAACGACTTCCGGAGTTCGTCCAGGACGCTCGGCCAGATCGCCGAGTACTCGCCGCTCACACTCAATCTCATCGAGGAGAACGACGCGAGCCAGATCGCGGTTGGCCTCGTGACGGGGAACTACCTCTCTGTGATGGGCCTCAGGCCGATCCTCGGGCGTCCGTTCTATGAGGCGGATGACGGCCGCGGTGCCGCGCCGGTGATCGTGCTCGGGCACGCGTACTGGCAGCAGCACTTCGCCAGCGACAGCACGATCGTCGGGAAGATGCTCCGCATCGGGGGGCGGCAGGTGGAGGTGATCGGCGTGCTGCAGCCGGCACCGTTCTTCCCGGGCCGCATCGAGGCCCTGATGAACATGTCCATCAGCGAGCACCACGTGAGCGCGCTGATGCAGGACGGGCGCACGCACCGCATGACCGAGATGATCGCCCGGCTCGCGCCGGGCGCGACGGTCGACCAGGCGAAGGCCGAGGTGGCGGCGATCTCCGCGCGCGTGCACGCCGACTATCCGGAGGCGTACGACGCCGCGTCAGGCTACACGGTGACACTGACCCCGTTCAAGGAGATCCTCGGCCACGACGCACGGCTCACGCTCTGGCTCCTGATGGGCGCGGCGGCCTTCGTGCTCGTCATCGCCTGCGCCAACGTGGCCAACCTCACGCTGATGCGCGGGATCCGCCGCGAGCACGAGATGGTGGTGCGCGCGGCACTCGGCGCCGGCACGCGGCGCCTGCGGAAGCTCCTGCTCATCGAGAACCTCGTACTCGCCTTGGCGGGCGCGGCGCTCGGCCTCGTGATCGCCTTCGGCGGTGTGGGCATGCTCACCACCTTCGCCGCCCGGTACAGCCCGCGCGCCGACGAGATCAGCGTGGACGCGGCGGTGCTCGCGTTCGCCTTCGTGCTGGCGGTCGTCGTCGCGGTGGTCCTCTCGTTCGCCCCGCGCATCGGCGACGAGCACGCGCTCGGCGCCGGACTCTCGGCGGGCACCACGCGCACCAGCGGCGGGACGCGACGCCGGCGGCTCCAGCAGGGGCTCGTCGTCACGCAGATCGCCGTCTCCGTGATCCTGCTGACGGGCGCGGGCCTGCTCGTGCGCTCCATGCAGGCGCTGGCGAGCGTGGACCCGGGCCTCGACCCGACGAACGTGCTCACCATGGAAGTGCCGACCGACTTCACCACACAGCCCGACCCCAGCGCGACGGTGTCGAAGTACGAACGGATGCAGACCGAGCTCTCCACGCTCCCGGGCGTCGACATCGTGGGCGTGGGCTCGAACATCCCGCTGCGCCGGTCAGGCTTCCAACTCGAGATCCGCGCGGAAGGGCGGCCGACGGCGCCGGGTGAGCCCGTGCCGCAGTCGGAGTACCGCACGGCCGACCCCGGCTACTTCCGCGCATCGGGCATCCCGCTGCTCGCGGGCCGCGACTTCCTGGCGACGGACGGCCGCGCGAGCGGCAAGGTCGTGATCCTCAACCAGACACTCGCCAAGCGGCTCTTCCCCGACGTGGACCCGATCGGCCGTCGTGTGGGGTGGACCGGCGACGTGCTGCGCTTCATCGGCATCTCGGACGAGTGGCGCACCGTGGTCGGCGTGGTGGGTGACACCAAGGACGGCGGGCTCGACGCGCAGCCCCTGCCGGCCACCTTCCTGCCCTTCGCCCAGAGCGACTTCCCGAGCGCCGGGCTCGTGATCCGCTCGGACGTCGCGCCGGGCGGGATCTCGACGGCCGCGCGCGCGATCGTGCGGTCCATCGCGCCCGAGTCGCCGATCCAGAACGTGATGAGCCTCGACGAGATCCGCGACGAGAGCGTGGGGCCGCGGCGACTGAACGCGATGCTCGT
>JAOUHR010000110.1 GCA_029884515.1 Gemmatimonadota bacterium | reverse complement strand
CTCGTCTCGAAGCTCGGCGTGGCGGCCAATACGGGGCTCAAGCTCCCGGCGCTCACGCCGCAGGCCAGGCAGACCAGCGAGGCCAAGGCCGAGAAGCAGAAGAACGTGCCCTTCCAGGCCGTGATGCTCTACTCGCGCGCCATCAGCGCGCAGGACGCGGGCAACAAGGCCGAGGCGATCCAGCTCTTCGACCAGGCCCTCGCGAAGTTCCCGAACTTCGAGGACGCCAAGGCCGCGCGCGCCAAGCTGCAGGGCGGCACCTGATCCGCGCTCGATCCACGCATGATCCACGACTGGCGGGATTCGTCCCGCACGGGATAACCTTCGAACCGCCGGCGCCCTGATCCCTGGGGCACCGGCGGTTCGAGGTTTCCCCGGTCGCTCCCCTGCCGTGCAGCCACTCATCATCGCCCCCGAAGGCCGCGTGATCGCCGCCCTCCCCACGCTCGGCGCGGGGGATGCGCTGGCGGTCGAGCGCGTGGCGCGGCTCCCCGAACCGGAGGCGCTGGACCCCGAGCGCCCGACGGTGGTGCTGCTGGACGAGGCGCTGGCGGGGCGCTCCGGCGGACCCGGCGTGCTGGGGACGCTCGCCAGCGTGGTGGCCTTCATCGGGCTCGGTGAGCCCGGGGAGACGGAGCCCTCGGCCCTGCTCCGGAGCGTCGCGCTCTCGAGCTGGCTCCGCGCCGAGGCGAGCGCGGGCGAGGGGCGGGCCGCGCTGCATGGGGCGATGCGCCAGGCGAGCACCCTCATCGACGCGTACCGCACCGCACGGCTCGTGCAATCGAGCGCGTTCGACCTCCGCGAACTCTCGCGCGTGGGCGCGGCGCTCTCCACGGAACGCGACCTCGACACGCTGCTGGAGATGATCCTCTCGCAGGCCCTGCGGCTCTCCACCTCGGACGCCGGGTCGCTCTACCTCATGGAGCGCGACGCGGCGGGGAACCCGAGCACGCTCCGGTTCAAGCTCGCCCAGAACCTCACGCTCCCCGACCTGCCGTTCCACGAATCCACCATCCCGATCGACGACGCGAGTCTTGCGGGACACGTGGCGCTCTCCGGCCAGCCCTTGGTGATCGCGGATGTGTACCTGCTGCCGGAGCACGTGACCTACCGGCAGAACCGCACCTTCGACCAGAAGTTCGGGTACCGCACCAAGTCGATGCTCGTGCTGCCGATGCGCACGCACCGCGACGAGACCATCGGCGTGGTGCAGCTCATCAACCGGAAGCGGGACAGCGACGCGCGCCTCGGCACGCCGGCGCTGGTGGACGAGCAGGTGATCCCCTACGACCAACGCTCGGCCGACCTCGTGGCCGCGCTCGCCGCGCAGGCGGCCGTGGCCATCGAGAACAGCCGCCTGTACGAGGACATCGAGCGGCTCTTCGAGGGCTTCGTCACGGCCGCGGTCACCGCGATCGAGTCGCGCGATCCCACGACGTCGGGCCACTCGTTCCGGGTCGCCACGCTCACGACCAGCCTTGCCGAGGCGGTGGATCACGCCGGCGAGGGACCGTACCAGGCCATCAAGTTCACGCGGGAGCAGTTGCGGGAACTGCGCTACGCCGGGCTGCTGCACGACTTCGGGAAGGTGGGCGTGCGGGAGCAGGTGCTGGTGAAGCAGAAGAAGCTCTACGGGCACGATCTGACCATCGTGCGCCACCGCTTCCAGCTCCTGCTGCAGCAGGCGGACCTCGAGTACGAGCGTGAGCGGGCGGAGCACCTGCTCGCACACGGCGCGAAGGCCTATGCCGAGACCGCCTCGTTCCTCGACGCGATCCGCACGGAGCGGCGCAACGAACTCAACCGCTGGCTCGACATGGTGGTGCGCGCGAACGAACCGACGATCCTCCCCGAGGGCACCTTCGACCAGCTGGAGGAGATCCACCGCCAGACCTACGTGGATTTTGACGGGGTGGAGCGGCCCTTGCTCTCCGATGAGGAGCTGCGCTTCCTCATGATCAACAAGGGGAACCTCGACCCGCGCGAGCGGCGCGAGATCGAGTCGCACGTGACGCACACCTACCGATTCCTCGAGCAGATCCCCTGGACGCGCGAGCTGCAGGGCATCCCGGCGATCGCGTTCGGGCATCACGAGAAGCTGAACGGGACCGGTTACCCGCGCGGGGCGACCGACGCGGAGATCCCGGTGCAGACGCGGATGATGACGATCGCCGACATCTTCGACGCGCTCACGGCGACGGACCGGCCCTACAAGCGCGCGGTGACCGCGGAGCGGGCGCTCGACATCCTGACGTCGGAGGCGAAGGGCGGGCTGATCGACCCGCACCTGCTGACCACCTTCGTGCAGGCCGAGGTGTTCACGAAGGTGTCGCCAGCGGAGGGGACGCGGCGGCGCTCCTCCGCCGGCGCGCGCCCGTCGATCATCAAGTAGCGCCCCGCTCCGGGCCCCAGCCGCCGCCGCCCGGCGTGCGGATCTCGAGTACGTCGCCGGGCACGAGTTCGCGCCGGCACTTGGCGGGCAGCAGCTCGCCGTTGAGGCGGTTCTCGCCGCAGGCGCCGTCCGCGCCGCCGTGTGCGCCGCGCGGCGCCCTGCGGCGGCGCTCGGTGAGCAGCGTGACCGTGCACGGCGCCAGCACGCGATAGGCCCGCACCACGCCGTCGCCGCCGCGGTGCGCGCCTGCGCCGCCCGACCCGCGGCGGATGACGTAGCGCTCGATCACGATCGGGTAGGCGCGTTCGAGCGACTCGATGGGCGTGTTGCGGGTGTTGCTCATCCCCACGTGCACCGCATCCGGCCCCGGCCCCTGCGCACTCGCCCCCTGGCCGCCGCCCAGCGTCTCATAGAAGGTCCACCCGGCGCCACCGAAGGTCACGTTGTTCATCGTGCCCTGCCCCTGCGCCGGGACCGCGACGCCCGCCGCGTCGAGCGCGGCGAAGAGGAGGTCGGTGATGCGCTGGCTCATCTCCACGTTGCCGGCGGCGACGGCCGCCGGCGCGCGGGCGGCGAGGCAGCAGTCGTCCGGCGTCACGATATGGATCGCGCGCGCGATGCCCTCGTTGGTCGGCACGTCGTCGTCGAGCAGCGAGCGGAGCACGAAGAGCGCGGCGGCGCGCGTCACCTGGATGGGGCAATTCACGTTCCCCCGCACCATCGGCGAGGAGCCGGCGAAGTCGAGGTGCAGCGCACCGTCCCGCACCGCGAGCTGCACGCGCAGCGGCACGTCGTGCTCGCTCACGCCGTCGCCCTCGAGCGCGTCCTCCGCCGTGGCGTGCGCGCCCTCGAACGCCCGGAGCCGCGCCACCGCGCGCCGCTCGGCGTAGTCGAGCAGGGAGGCCGTGATCATCCCGAGGCGTTCGCGTCCCTCGCGCGCGAGCAGGGAGCGCCAGCCGGCGGCGCCGGCCGCGCAGGCGGCGCGCTGCGCGGCGAGGTCGCCGCGGCGCTCCTCGGGCGTGCGCACGTTCGCGAGCACGAGCGCGAGCAGCTCGGTGTCCGGCACGCCGGCCCGCTCGAGGCGCACCGGCGGCAGCACCAGCCCCTCCTGCACCAACTCCGTCGCGCCCTGCGGCATCGAGCCGGGGCTCATCCCGCCCACGTCCGCGTGGTGCGCGCGCACCACCGCGAACCCGGCCACGCGATCGCCATCGGCGATCGCCTCGACCATCGTGAGGTCCGGCAGGTGCGAGCCGCCCTGCCAGGGGCTGTTGAGCAGGAACACGTCGCCGGGGCGAGGCCGCGCGGCGCGCACCGCGCGCACCGACTCCGGGAGCGCGCCCAGGTGCACCGGGATGTGCGCCGCCTGTGCGACCATCCGTCCCTCGGCGTCGAAGAGCGCGCAGGAGGCGTCGCGGCGCTCGCGGATGTTGGGCGAGAGCGCGCCGCGCACGAGCACGGCGCCCATCTCCTCGGCGATCATCGCGACGGTGCTCGCCCAGACCGAGAGTTCGAGGCGCTCGGAGACCTCGGTCGAGGCCGCGGCGGCTGCGCCGGCGGCGGCGCGCTCGCGGGCGCGCTCGCGGGCGCTCACGCGGCGCCCTCGCGCTCGAGGCGCCAGCCACCCATCGCGAGCGGCGTCGCGCGCCACCCGGCGGCCACCCAGAGCGTCGCGTCGCTGAGCGCGAGGCTCGCCGGGCCCGCGATGGGTGCGGTGGGCGCGGGGCCGCCGTGGTCGGTGCGCGAACGGAGGTCGAACGCCGCGGCGGACGCGTCGCGCGTGAACGCCACCCGCGCCCCCGGGTTGCTGGCCACGTGCCGCAGCGCGACGCACTCCACGGCGCGCGGCAGCGCGAAGCCATAGCGGGCGAGGTGCGCCGCAGCGAAGCGCTCGGCGATCTCCGGGCCGGCGTCCCCGGGACCGGCCCTCACCTCCACCTCGTGCCCCTGCCCCACGTAGCGCGCGCGGACCACCCAGCTCCGCTCCGCGCCCGTGGTGCGCGCGGCCAGCGCGTCACAGTGCGCTCGGAAGGTGCGGGCATCGAGTGCGTCGGTCGGCTCGAGCAGGCTCATCGCCTCCTCCCGCCGCTCCGGCGCCAAGGCGAGGCCCACGGCGCTCAACACGCCGGCGTAGGGTGGCACGAGCACGGCCGGCATCCCCAGCGCGTCGGCGAGGGCGCAGGCGTGGAGCGGCCCGCCGCCACCGAACGCGACGAGCGTGCACCGCCGCGGATCCGCACCGCGGTCCACGCTCACGCGGCGGAGCGCGCGCGCCATCTCCGCATCCGCGGCGCGGATGATCGCCTCGGCGGTGGCCTCGGGCGGCGTGCCCAGCGCCGCCGCGAGCGCGCCGACGGCCTCATGCGCGCGGCGCGGCTCCAACAGCACGCCACCGCTCATGCCGGCCCCGCCGATGCGGCCGAGCACGACCTGCGCGTCCGTCACGGTGGGTTCGGTGCCGCCCAACGCGAAGGCAGCGGGTCCCGGGCGGGCGCCCGCGCTTCGAGGACCCACGCGCAGTGCGCCCCCGTCGTCGCGCCAGGCGATGCTCCCACCACCGGCGCTCACCGTCTCCACCAGCACGCGTGGCAACGCGATCGGCACACCGGCGATCGTGCCCCCCGGCTCCACCAACGCCTCGCCACCAAGGATGATGCCCGCATCGGCGCTGGTGCCGCCGATGTCGATGGTGAGCGCGTCGCTCGCGCCGAATGCGCGGAGCACGGCGGCCGCGCCCACCACCCCGCCCGCGGGCCCCGAGAGCGCGAGCGAGGCGGCGTGGCGCGCCGCCTCGTCGGCGGCGCGCATGCCGCCCCCCGACGTCATCACCGCAGGCGCGGGGAATCCGGCGTCGCGCACGCGGGCCCCGAGCCGCTCGAGATAGCGCGCCACACCGGGGCGCGCGTAGCCCTCGGCGACCGCGGTCGCCGTGCGCTCGTACTCGCGGATCTCGGGGAGCACCTCCGTGGCGGTCACCACGGCGAGCCCCGGGCGCGCGGCGCGCAGGGCATCGGCGAGCAGGCGCTCGTGCGCCGCGTCCTCGTACGCGTGGAGGAGCGCCACGACCACGACGTCTGGACCGCGCGCGAGCGCCTCGCGCACCACCTCCGCGACGCCGTCCGCCGTGAGGGCCTGCTGCACGCCCGCCGGCGTGCGCCGCTCAGGCACCGGCACCACCAGCTCCGGCGGCACGAGGGGTGCCGGGTGGTGCGCGCCGAGGTCGTAGAGCGACGCGCGCTCCTGTCGGCGGAGTTCGAGCAGGTCCGTCGCGCCCGCGGTCGCGCAGAGCACCACGCGGGCGCCCGTGCGCTCGAGGAGCAGGTTGGTGACCACGGTGGTGCCGTGGACGAAGCGCTCGACGGCGCCGCGTGGCGCCCCGAGTGCGCGCAGTGCCTCCACCACACCGACGCCCTGGTCGTCCGGCGTGGAGAGCACCTTGCGCGCGGTGATCACGCCATCGGCGCCGATGGCCGCGAGGTCCGTGTACGTGCCCCCCACGTCCACGCCGACGGTGAGCGGCGGCTTCAGCGTGCGGACCCCACCGGCGCGGCCATGGCCTCCGCGAGGTGCGTGTGCCGCCACGCCGCGAGCGCGAGGCCGAGGTGTGCGGGCGCGAAGAGCAGGATCGGGCCCGCGAGCGTCTGCCGCACGAAGGGTGCGAGGAGGATCGCGAGCACCACCTGCGCGAGCATCGCGAGGAGGAGCACCCGTGAGAGCGGCGTGAGCGTGCCCCGCAGGATCGCCCGCGCGACCGGCACGGCGGCCACGATCCCGAGCGGGGAGAGCAGGAGCAGGTTCAGGTTGTCGTACCAGAACACGTGCGCCGACCCGATCCACATCCCGGCGAGCGCGACGCCGAGGACCGCCGTGAAGCCGTACCAGAGCACCGTCATCACCGCGGCGGGCACGCGCGTGCGGCGGCGCACCACGGCGCTCCAGGGCACGAGGATCAGCATCCACACCGCGAGCAAAGGGCCCCAGGCGCCGAGCGCGAGGCCGCGCCGTTCGGCCGCCTCCGGAGGGCGCCGCGCCTCGTAGAGCACCAGTTCCTCCGCCACGAGTGGCGTGGCCGCTCCGTCCGGGCCGGCGATGGTCACGGTGCGCAGGTAGTCGCGCAGCCGCATCGGGATGAACATCGACTGCCAGGCGGTGA
>JAOUHR010000521.1 GCA_029884515.1 Gemmatimonadota bacterium | reverse complement strand
AGCAGCAGCAGGTCGGCGACCTCGCCGACTACGTGCTGAGTGAGTTCGGGAAGGCGGAACGCGAGTCGGTGCGCGCGCTCCTGCCGACCCTCGAGGAAGCCCTCCGGTGCTGGACGGCCGAGGGGATCGAGCAGGTGATGAACCAATTCAATCGCTGAATCCACCACCCCTACCCACTTCCCCATGCTAGACAACCTGACGACGTACGCCTTCGGCATCGGGCTCGTAGGCCTCATCGCCTGCTTCCTGACCTACCGGGGCATCGTCCGCCAGTCGCCCGGCTCGCAGGTGATGCAGGACCTCGCCGAGCAGATCCAGCTCGGCGCCATGGCCTTCCTGCGCCGCGAATACACCGTCCTCCTCCCCTTCCTGCTCATCGTCGCGGGCCTGCTCGCGTACGCAGTGGGCAAGGAGACGGCCATCGCCTACGTCGTCGGCGGCTTCTGCTCCGTCGCCGCCGGCTACATGGGCATGCGCTCGGCCACCAAGGCCAACGTGCGCACCTCGGAGGCCGCGCGGGCGAGCGGTCAGGCGGCCGCGCTCCGCATCGCGTTCTCCGGCGGGGCCGTGATGGGCCTCGCGGTGGCGGCGCTCGGGCTGCTTGGCATCTCGGGGATCTTCCTCTGGCAGAAGGGCCTGCTGGGGGCCACCGGCTTCCGGCAGTTCGGCGAGATCATCTCCGGCTTCGCGATGGGCGCGAGCTCGATCGCCTTCTTCGCGCGGGTCGGCGGCGGCATCTATACCAAGGCGGCGGACGTCGGCGCCGACCTCGTGGGCAAGGTCGAGGCGGGTATCCCCGAGGACGACCCGCGCAATCCGGCGACCATCGCCGACAACGTCGGGGACAACGTGGGTGACGTCGCCGGACTCGGCGCCGACATCTTCGAGTCGTATGTGGGCGCGATCATCGCCACCGTCGCGCTCGCCGCGACGTCGACGCGCATCCCCGAGGCGAGCCGACTCACCTCGGTGCTCCTGCCCGTCGCCTACACGGCGGCCGGGCTCGTCGCCTCGCTCGTCGGCATCCTCGTGATGCGCCAGCTCGCCAAGGGCAACCCGGCGAACGCGCTCCGCGCCGTGACCTTCATCGCCGCCGGGCTCTTCCTGGTGTTCGCCTTCTGGCTCACGCAGCAGATGCCGCTCAACATGGTCGATCCCGAGACCGGACGGATCTACCCCGTGCTCGGCCCCTTCTTCGCAGTCGTGGCGGGTACCGTCTCCGGCGTGATGATCGGCCTCGTGACGGAGTACTACACGGCCGCCGGCCCGGTGCGCCGCATCGCCGACGCCTCGAAGACCGGCCCGGCCACGAACATCATCGCCGGCCTCGCCGTCGGCATGGAATCGACGATCGTCCCGGTGCTGCTCATCTGCGGCGCGATGTTCGTCGCCGTCTGGAGCGCCGGACTCTACGGTGTCGCGATCGCCGCGGTGGGCATGCTCGCCACCGTCGGCGTCACGATGTCAGTGGACGCCTACGGCCCCATCGCCGACAACGCCGGCGGGATCACCGAGATGAGCCATCTCGGCAAGGACGTCCGCAAGATCACCGACGGCCTCGACGCCCTCGGCAACACCACGGCCGCGATCGGCAAGGGCTTCGCGATCGGCTCGGCGGCCCTCACGGCCCTGGCGCTCTTCTCGGCCTACGCCTCGGCCGTCGGCCTCAACCTCGTCGGCCTCAACCTGATCGACCCGATGGTCGTCATCGGCCTCTTCATCGGTGGCGTGATGCCGTTCTTCGTTGGCGCGCAGACGATGACGGCGGTGGGTCGCGCGGCGGAGGGGATGGTGGAGGAGGTGCGCCGCCAGTTCCGCGAGATCCCGGGCCTGCTCGAAGGGAAGCCGGGCGTGAAGCCGGACAGCGCGCGCTGCGTGGACATCTCCACCAAGGCCGCACTGCGTGAGATGATCGTTCCCGGCGTGGTGACGGTGCTGCTGCCGGTGCTGGTCGGGAAGTTCCTCGGCGTCAAGGCGCTGGGCGGCGTGCTCGCGGGCGCGACGGTGACGGGCGTGATGATGGCGCTCTTCATGGCCAACGCCGGTGGCGCGTGGGACAACGCCAAGAAGATGATCGAGGGGGGGACGCATGGCGGGAAGGGCTCGGACCCGC
>JAOUHR010000520.1 GCA_029884515.1 Gemmatimonadota bacterium | reverse complement strand
CTACGCGTTCGGCGCGCGCTCGAGCGGGTCGGCCGAAACCCCCGGAGTCCCGCTCGGCGGCATGGGCGGTGGCGTGCCCGACATCTCCTCGCTCTCGCCCGACGAGCGCGTGGACCGGCTCTTCAACCGAGTGATGTCCGCCGCGTCGGCGGGGAAGACGGACACGGTGATGTTCTTCGCCCCGATGGCGATCAACTCGTTCTCGTCCCTGCAGCCCCTGACCCTCCATCGCCATTACGACCTCGGCCTCGTGCTCATGGTCGCCGGGCAGGAAGCGGCGGCGCAGGCCCAGGCCGACACCATCCTCAAGGCGGCGCCGAACCACCTGCTCGGCCTCGTGCTCGCGATGCGCGTCGCGATGAAGGAAGGGAACACGGCCGCCGCACAACGCCTGGCGACGCGCCTCAGGGCAGCCGTGGCCGCGGAGCGCGCGAAGAACCTCCCGGAGTACAGTGACCACGCCACCGACATCGACGTTGCGCTCGCCGAGGCCGACCTGAGTGCCAGGGGCGGGGCACCTGCCGGGACCAAGACACCGTGAACACCGGCGTCGCCGGCAGGGCGGGCATCGCGACCGACTCGGACACCCCAGTCCTCGGCCGCCTCTGGCTGCTCTTCCTCGTCGCCGTCGGGCTTTCGGTGGTCGTGGTCGGGCTCTACATCGGCGGGCAGTACTACCTCACGCCATTCGACGAGCGCCCCTTCTCCGACCTTTACGAGAAGTTCAGGCCGACGGGCTCGTTCGGGTTGCGCTACGGGATCGTCGGCCTGCTCCTGATCACCGGGGGCGTGATCACCTACTCCTCGCGCAAGCGCATCAAGTGGTTCGCGCGCGTGGGGAAGCTGAAGTACTGGCTCGAGTTGCACATCTTCGTCTGCACGGTGGGCCCCTTCCTCGTCACACTGCACACGAGCTTCAAGGTGGGAGGGCTCGTCTCCATCGCCTTCTGGAGCATGGTGGTGGTGGCGCTCTCGGGCATCTTCGGGCGGTACGTGTACGTGCGCATCCCCAAGAACGTGCAGGGCAAGTTCGCCGGGCTGGCGGCGGTGGAGAAGGAGCGGGCGGCGCTCGTCGCCTCCCTGGAAGCCGACCTCGGTCCCCGCGCGAGCGCCATCGAGCGTGCCATCAGCCCGGGCGGGCGGAAGAAGTCGCACAGCCTTCTGGGGGCGATCGTCGCGGCCGTGAAGTTCGATTTCACCCGCCGCTCGACGGTCTGGCGCGTCAAGATGCTCCTTCCCGCGTCGGTGAGCGCTGCGAAACGGGAGCACATCATGGGCCTCGTGCGCGACCAGCTGGAGCTCGAGCACCAGATCGCGCTCGCCATCCCGTTCCAGCGCCTGTTCCGGTACTGGCACCTGCTCCATTTGCCGTTGGCGATCGCGATGTTCATCATTGTGATCGTGCATGTCACCGTTGCGACCATGTTCGGATACGGGTTCGGCTCGTGATGCACGGGCGACCGGAACGCGTGCGGTTCGTGGCCACTGACCTGGCCCGCCACGTGGCACGCGAACTCCCCGTCGTGCTCGGCGCCTTCCTGTTGCTCGTGAGCGGCGCGCCGCTCGGCGCCCAGATCATCTCCCCCGGCAAGCTCTCGGCGGCGCACGCGTCCCTCGACGGGATGACCAACTGCACACAGTGCCATGAACTCGGGAAGAAAGGCGCGTCCGACGCCAAGTGCCTCGGCTGCCACGAAAACCTCGCGGCACGCATCCAGAAGAAGCTCGGCCTGCATGCGACGTACACCAACCAGGCCTGCGGCTCCTGCCACAAGGACCACTTCGGCGCGGCGTTCCAGCTCGTCCGGTTCGACACCGCCGGCTTCGACCACTCCAAGGTGGGGTTCGAGCTCAAGCTCGCCCACAAGGAGACGAAGTGCCGAAGCTGCCACACCGCCGACCTCGTCGCCGATCCGGCCGTGCGGAAGTACGCCATCGAGCACAAGACCCTCGCGAGGACCTACCTCGGCCTCGCGACGGGCTGCACGGACTGCCATCGCAAGGACGACATCCACGCGGGGCAGTTCAAGACGCGGAAGTGCACCGACTGCCACACGGAAGCGTCGTGGAAGGCGGTGCCCCTCTTCAACCACGACCTCACCAAGTACAAGCTCACC
>JAOUHR010000519.1 GCA_029884515.1 Gemmatimonadota bacterium | reverse complement strand
ACCGCCGCAGCATCGCGAGCTGGCCCGCGTGCGTCATCGCGTCGGCGAGCGGACCCTGCAGGAGCTGTTCGTCGGAGATGCTGCACCGGAGGCTCGGATCCGCGAGATCCTCGCCGAGCGACGCGAGCTGCTCGTGGAACCGCGCGATCTCCGCCTCGAAGGTCGGGAGCGCCTGCGGACGGTACGCGCCGCCGTGGAAGAAGGTGCGCGCGTAGCCCATGAGGCCCGCCATGTGCCAGACCAACTCGCGCGGCGAGCGCGAGGTCGCCGTGAGCCGGCTCTCGGCGTACCCGGGCGGCGCATCGCGGACCGCCTTCTGGGTGCGGTAGGCCAGCGCGGCGAGGAAGTGCCGGAGCAGGCGACGGGACTCTGTCGAGCTCACCGGCAACTCCCGATCGAGGCCAGCGGGAGCCGCACGAAGGAGATGGCGTCGTACCGCCCGCGCTCGAACAGCAGCCCGACATCTCCGCCGGGCAGGATGGCGAGCGTCGAGTACCCGGCCGGTCCCGGCACCACCGTCCGTCCGCGCGACCACGTCCGCCCCCCGTCGCACGAGAGGCGCAGCGTGAGCGCGCGCCGCTGCAGCGTGTCGGCGGTGTTGGTGAACAGGAGCCATTGGGCGCGAGGATCGTCCGGCGCGGCCGCAGGGTCGTAGCGGATGATCGCGCCGTTGTTGGCGGGATCGGGTAGCTGGGGATCCGGCACGGGCTCGGACCAGGTCACCCCGCCATCCGTGGAGCGCGCCACCAGCCGGTAGGGACGCGCACGACTGTTCAGGAGCAGCGATCCGTCGGGGAGCTCGACGCTCTTGTTCTCGTCGAGCCCCGGCCCGACCAGCGCGCCCGCACGCCAGGTCGCGCCATCGTCGTCGCTCATCACGCTCACGGCGTAGTTGCCTCCCTCGCGCCGCACCGTGAACTGCTGCACCAGGCGCCCCGCATGCGGGCCACTGCGCAGTTGGATGCCGGCGCCCGAGGCGGCGAAGAGGCCGGCCCAGCCGCGCTGCTTGATCTCCGATGTGAGTCGTCGATGCCGCCAGGTGAGCCCGTCATCATCCGACCAGCTGAGGTCGGCGTGGAGCACCTCCGGGTCGTCGTTCGCGCTCCCGGTGCCCGAGCCGGCGAACCCCTGGCGCACGGAAGCGGCGTGGAAGAGGAAGATCCGCCCGGTGCGGTCGTCGACCAGCAGGCTCGGATCGCCGAAGCCGAGTGGCGCGGTGTCGGCCCGCACGAGGAGTCGGGGACCCCAGGTGGCACCGTCGTCCGTGCTGCGGCGGAGGACCAGAGCGATCGGGGCAGGGAGGTCTGCGCCTCCGGGGCGGGCATCGTACGCGGCGATGAGCGTACCGGCCGTCGTCACCGCCAGCGCCGGGATGCGAAAGACGGGAGCGCCGACTCCCGAGCGGTCGAGGTCCACCGGCTCCTGGGAGTGCAGGGCACCGGGTGCGATCACGACGATGAGAGAGGACCAGACGGCGACATGACGCGCGCTACGGATCAGGGTTGGACCTCCCTCGCGTGGTTGACCCGACGCGCCGCGCGGCAGCGCCGTGGTTCGGCAGCAGCGCGCCTCGTTCGGCCGTCGACACACCGACGTTGCTGCGGGCGCGCCCATCGCGCAATGCCGCGGCGACGGCCTGCGCGCAAGGCTCGCCTGCCGCGCTCGCACGCGACATACTCCCGGAACGCCGATTGGATGTCCTGTCCCGATCCCGCCAGATCACGATGTTCCACAAGCAGAATCCCCCAGCCGGCTCCCGTCCGGGCACGCTCGCCATCGCGCCGGGCTCGCCGCCGCCCCGCATCCACGTCTACCAATACTCCGCGGCGGAACTCACCGAGCGCGCCATCGAGGATGTGGAGGAACTGGTCCCGTACGCCCGCGGCGACCGGACGACCTGGGTGGATGTCCGCGGACTGGGCGACGAGGCGGTCCTCCGACGGATCGCCGAGCTCTTCGAGATCGACGGCCTCTCACTCGAGGACGCGGTCAACCTCCCGCAGCGCGCCAAGTCGGAGGCCCGCGACCGCCATCAGGTGATCATCGCCCGGCTCCCGATCCTCACCGACGATGGCGATGTCGACACCCCGCAGGTCTGCCTCCTGCTCGGGCGGACCCA
>JAOUHR010000109.1 GCA_029884515.1 Gemmatimonadota bacterium | reverse complement strand
GTGGCCGTGAAGGGCTGCTGGATCGCCGTCACGAGCGCCGGGCGCGGGAAGTAGTCCCCGAGCGTGCGTCCGTTGAGGCTCCACTTCCCCGAACCCGGGGTGAGGAACACGCGGCAGACGGCCTCCTTGCGGCGGCCGATCGTATGGGTCGTCGGAGTCTCCGCCATTTACTTGGCCTCGGCCTTCGGGAAGGTGATCGTCTCGGGCTGCTGCGCGCCGTGCGGGTGCTTCGCGTCGGGATAGACACGGAGCTTCAGCCGCAGCTTCTGGCGGCCGAGGGCCGTCTTGGGCAGCATGCCGAACACGGCCTTCTCGATCACGCGCTCGGGGTGCTTGGCCAGCATCGTGGCGAACGGGGTGTACATCTCGTGCCCCATGTAACCCGTGTGGCGGAAGTAGTTCTTCTGCTCGGCCTTCCGGCCGGTCACGCGGACCTTGGACGCATTGATCACGATGACGAAGTCACCAGTGTCCATGTGGGGCGTGAACATCGCCTTGTGCTTGCCGCGGATGATGCGCGCGACCTCGGTGGCAAGGCGTCCGAGGACCATGCCGTCCGCATCCACCACGAACCACTTGTGTTCGATGTCGGAGGGCGTGGCCGTGTACGTCGTTCTCATTGGGATCCATCTGGAGCGAGTGGTGCTGCGCCTCACCGGTGCGGGATGCAACCCGGGTCTCGGCCGCCACTTGGGCGTTTTGGGACAGACCTGAAGCATAGACAGCCCGAGGGGGGCGGTCAAGTCTCTCCCGCTCAACGACATCTGTGCCTGCCGGACCCGCGCGCGGCCTAGGGGTCGAGCCCGACCGGCTCGAACTCGACGAGCACCGTGCCCTTCTCCACCGCCGTGCCCGCCTCAGCCCGCACGGCCCGCACGACGCCGTCGGCGGGCGCCCGCAACTCGTTCTCCATCTTCATCGCCTCCATCACCACCACGCCCTGCCCCGACCGCACGCGGTCGCCCACGGCGACGGCCACCCGGACGATGAGGCCCGGCATCGGCGCCGTCACCGGCAGCGGTCCCGCGCTCTGCGCGGTGGCGGCCGCGAGGTCCTGGATCGCGCGCGCTCTCTCGTCGAGCGCCTCCACCTCGAATCGCCATCCGTCTATCCAGAGCGCGTAGCGGCCGCGCGCATCGCCCCGCCGCACGACCACGCGATGCTGCACCCCGCCGATCGTGACAAGGCGCACCGTCGTCCCTTCGACGTCCGCCAGGTGTGCCCGCACGTGCTCCCCGCCCACGGCCACGCCGTCGCCGTCCAGGCGCACCTCCACGCGTTCTCCGTCGACGTCCACGAGGTACCTCATGCCGCCTCCGGGCGGAGCTCGCAGACCGACTCGACGTGGGCGGTCTGCGGGAAGAGGTCGTAGCAGCGGAGCGCATGCACCCGCCAGCCCGCGAGGCGACCGACGTCGCGGGCCAGGGTCGCTGGATCGCAGCTCACGTAGAGGATCGCCCGCGGCGCGGGACCCGCTGCCGCGATCGTGCGGAGCACGCGCGCGTCCACGCCGGCGCGCGGCGGGTTCAGGATCACGACGTCGGCCGGCAGGTGCCGCGCCAGGACATCCTCGACCCGCGCAGCGATCGCCCGCGACGGCGCGGGCAGGCGCCCGGCGGCCCAGGCGGTCGCCTCCTCGTCCTGCTCGATCGCGGTCACGCGAACCCCGGCGGCCGCGAGGGCGATGGCCGTCGCTCCCGATCCGCTGTAGGCATCGAGGGCGTGCTCCGGCGTGTAGGCCAGCGCCTGCGCGACCACGTCCTGCTGCATCACGGCCGCCATCTCCGCGTTCACCTGCGCGAACGAGGCGCCGGGCTCGGCCGCCGGCCGCCGGTCCGCGACGAGCCGGCGCCGCCGGCCCTCGGCCTGCCACCAGACCGCAGCCAGAGACGGGACCGCCTTGAGGAAGGCGTCGAGCGCGTCCCACTCGCTCCCGCCTTCGAGGACGAAGGCGGGCCGGTCCCCGAGCCAGCGCACCGTGCCGCGCAGGCGCGGCTCGCGCGGAAGGTGCGCGGCGGCGGCGAGGATCGCGCGCCAGGTCGCGACCACGCGGTCGTCGGTGATGTGGCAGTCGTCGAGCGCGAAGACCGCCTCGGGGTCGTCGAAGGCGCGAAGACCGGCGTGCATCGCTCCGTCGGGCGAGCGCCGCAGCGCGAGCGTGAGCGAGCGCCGGTAGCGCCAGGGCGAACCCGAGCGGATCTCGGGGAGCGCGACGTCGCGGCGCGCGATGCGCTGGAACGCGTCCCGCACGATCACGCGCTTCGCCTCGCGCTGGGCGTGGATGTCGAGGTGCTGCAACTGACAGCCACCGCAGCGGTCCGGTTCGCCGTAGTGCGCGCAGTGGGGGTCGACACGCGCCGGCCCCGGCCGCGTCACGCGCACCAGCCGCCCCCGTCCGACACGTCCCTCCACCCGCACCTCGGCCTCGATCACGTCGCCCGGCGCGCTCCGGGGCGTGAAGACCACCAGCCCGTCGTGGCGGCCGACGCCGTCGCCGCCCGCGGCGATCGTCGCGACCTCCAGCGAGACCTCGAGCGCGGTGGTCATGGCGACCGCAGGCCGTCGAAGCGCGCCGCGCGCGCCCAGCTCGACTCGGCGGGCACGGGCGCGCGCGGCGCGGTCCCGCCGCCTGAGGCCCCGCCACCATCGCCGCGTGGGCCACCGCCGTTGCGCGCCCGCCGGTCGCGATCCGCGAGCAGGGCGGCGGCGATCGCAGCCGCGCGGACGGCCTCCGGCGGCGCCTTGCGCGCAAGGAGCTCGGGCAGCTTCGCCTCGAGCCACTGGATGCTGATCTCGCCGCGGCGGAACTCCGGGTCGGCCATCACGCGCAGGTGGAATTCGCGCGACGTCTCGACGCCGTCGATCACCAGTTCCCTGAGTGCCCGCTCCATGCGCCGGATCGCCGCCTCGCGTGTGCGGTCGAAGACGATGAGCTTGGCCAGCATCGGGTCGTACGAGAGCCCGACGACACTCCCGGCCTCGATGCCACCGTCCCACCGCACGCCCGGGCCGCTCGGCACGTGCAGGTGCGCGATCCGCCCGGTGGATGGCAGGAACCCGTTGGCCGGGTCCTCGCTCGTGATGCGGCACTCGATCGCCCAGCCGCGTGGCACGGGCGATTCCGTGAACGGCAGCTGCTCCCCCGACGCGATGCGCAGCTGCCACTGCACGAGGTCGAGGCCCATCACGAGCTCCGTGACGGGATGCTCCACCTGGATGCGCGTGTTCATCTCGAGGAAGTAGAACTCGCCCGTCCGGTCGAGCAGGAACTCGCAGGTGCCGGCGTTCACGTAGCCCGCCGCTCGGGCCGCCGCGACGGCGGCAGCGCCCATGCGCGCGCGCAGTTCCGCGGTCACGGCGGTGCTCGGTGCCTCCTCGATCATCTTCTGGTGCCGCCGCTGGATGGAGCACTCGCGCTCGCCCAGCGCCACGCAGTTGCCGTACGCGTCGGCGAGCACCTGGATCTCGATGTGCCGCGGCCCTTCGATGTACTTCTCGACGTACACCGCGTCGTCGCCGAACGCGTTCTGCGACTCGCGTTTCGCGGCGGCCAGCGCGCCCGCGATCTCGCCGGCACCGCGCACGATCCGCATCCCCTTCCCGCCCCCGCCCGCCGCGGCCTTGAGCAGAACCGGGTAGCCGAAGCGCGCGGCGACCTCCGCGGCCTCCGCCGCATCGCGCAGCGGCTCCGTGGTACCGGGCACCACGGGCGTGCCGGCCGAGATCGCGAGCGTGCGCGCCGCGGTCTTGGAGCCCATCGCCGCGATCGCCTCCGCCGGTGGGCCCACCCAGACGAGCCCCGCGTCGCACACCGCGCGCGCGAACCACTCGCGCTCAGAGAGGAAGCCGTAACCGGGATGGATGGCGTCGGCGCCGAGTTGCTTCGCGACGGCGATGAGGTGGTCGCCGCGCAGGTAGCTCTCGGCCGCCGGCGCCGGCCCGATGTGCACGGCCTCGTCGGCCTCGCGCACGTGCGGGGCCTGCGCATCGGCGTCGGAATAGACGGCCACCGAGGCGATGCCGAGCTCGCGGCAGGCGCGCACGATCCGCAGCGCGATCTCACCGCGATTGGCGATGAGGACCTTGCGAAGCGGCCGCACGGTCGGTTGGGGCTGGGGCGGCGAGGGCGCGTCGCTGCGCCGACGGGCGGGCTTCACAGCGGGATGCAGCCGTGCTTCTTCGGGGGATTCCGCATCCGCTTCCCCTGCAGCGTGTCGAGCGCGTCGATGAGCAGCGGCCGCGTGTCGCGCGGATCGATGATGTCGTCGACGTATCCGCGGCCGGCGGCGACATACGGGTTCGCGAACTTCTCGGTGTACTCGGCCACGCGCGCGTCCATCGCCTTCTGCGGGTCCCTCGCGTCGGTGATCTCCTTCTTGAAGAGGATCTCCACCGCACCCTTGGGGCCCATCACCGCGATCTCGGCGGTGGGCCACGCGAGGTTCACGTCGCCACGGATGTGCTTGGAGCTCATCACGTCGTACGCACCGCCGTAGGCCTTGCGCGTGATGATGGTGAGCTTGGGCACCGTCGCCTCGCAGTACGCGTAGAGGAGCTTCGCGCCGTGCCGGATGATGCCGCCGTGCTCCTGTGCGGTGCCGGGCAGGAAGCCGGGCACGTCCTCGAAGGTCACGAGCGGGATGTTGAAGGCATCGCAGAAGCGGATGAAGCGCGCCGCCTTCACGCTCGCGTCGATGTCGAGCACGCCGGCGAGCACGGCCGGCTGGTTGGCGACGATCCCCACCGCGTAGCCGCCCAGGTGGGCGAACCCGCAGAGGATGTTCTGCGCGAAGTCCTTGTGGACCTCGAGGAACTCGCCGTCGTCCACCACGCGCCGCAGCACGTCGCGCATGTCGTACGGCTTGCTCGACGAGTCGGGGATGAGGTCCAGGAGCGCCTCGTCGCGACGGTCGCGCGGGTCGGTGCCAGCGCCGCGCGGCGGCGCGTCCACGTTGTTGCCGGGGATGAACCGCAGGAGCTGCCGGATCCCCTCGAGGCACTCGAGTTCCGACGCCATCGTGAAGTGCGAGACGCCCGAGGTCCCGCCGTGCGCGTCCGCGCCGCCGAGGGCCTCCATCGTCACGTCCTCGTGTGTCACCGTCTTCACGACGTTGGGACCGGTGACGAACATGTACGAGGTGCCCCGCACCATGTAGACGAAGTCGGTGATGGCCGGGGAGTAGACCGCGCCACCGGCGCAGGGGCCGAGGATGGCCGAGATCTGCGGCACCACACCGGAAGCCAGCGTGTTGCGCAGGAAGATGTCCGCATAGCCGCCGAGGGAGACGACGCCCTCCTGGATGCGCGCGCCACCGGAGTCGTTCAGGCCGATCACCGGCGCGCCATTCTGCACCGCGAGGTCCATCACCTTGCAGATCTTGCCGGCGTGCGCCTCGGAGAGCGAGCCGCCGAACACGGTGAAGTCCTGCGAGAAGACGTAGACGATGCGCCCGTCGATCCGGCCGTGCCCCGTCACCACGCCGTCGCCGTAGGGGCGCGTCTCGTCGAGGCCGAAGTCCGTCGACCGATGCGTGACGAACCGGTCGAGTTCGACGAAGCTCCCGTCGTCGAGCAGTGCGTCGAGGCGCTCGCGCGCCGAGAGCTTCCCCTTGTCATGCTGCGCCTTGACCCGAGCCTCGCCCCCACCCAGTTCCGATTCGGCGCGCCGCCGCTCGAGCAGCTCCAGCTTCTCTCGCATGGACATGGGCGATAAGCTAGCCGCGGCGACGGACGCCGGACAGCGCCACGAGAACGCCCCGGCCGAGCAGCGCTCGACCGGGGCGTTCACCAGCTCTGGTCCGACGTGGGATCAGCCCTCGTCTTCGTCCAGGTCGGCGGGGATCTCCACCACCTCGTCCTCGGTGTGCACCTTGGACGGCTCGGCCGGGCGCTCCTGGCCCTCCGGGATGTCCACCACGCCGAGCACGATGCGCCGGTGGATCGGGTCCACCTCGAGGATGCGGATGTTCATCGCCATCCCCTCCCACGCCACGTCGGCGGGGTTCTGCACTTCGGCGCCCGTGAGGTTCAGGTGCGAGATCGGCACGAAGCCCTCGATGTCGTTGCCGATGTCGACCACGACGCCCTTGTCCATCAGGCGCGCGACCTTGCCCGGCAGCTCGGTGCCGACCGGGTAGGTCTCCCCGATGCGCAGCCAGGGATCCTCGGAGGCCTGCTTGAGGCCGAGCGAGATGCGCTTGTTGTCGGAATCGATGTTGAGGATCACCACGTCCACGCTGTCGCCCTTCTTCACCACCTCCGACGGATGCTGCACGCGCTTGGTCCAGCTCATGTCGGAGATGTGGATGAGGCCATCGATGCCCGGCTCGATCTCCACGAAGGCGCCGAACGACGTCAGGTTGCGCACCTTGCCGTTGAGGCGCGTGCCGACCGGGTACTTGAGCGGCAGCGACATCCAGGGGTCCTGCTCGGTCTGCTTCATGCCGAGGGAGATCTTCTCCTCGGCCGGATCGACCTTGAGCACCACCGCCTCGATGGACTCGCCGATGCTGACGAGCTTCGACGGGTGGCGGACATTGCGCGTCCAGCTCATCTCGGAGATGTGGACCAGGCCCTCGATCCCCGGCTCCAGCTCCACGAAGGCG
>JAOUHR010000518.1 GCA_029884515.1 Gemmatimonadota bacterium | reverse complement strand
GAGCACGCGGGCGACCTCACCCACCAGCGGCATCGCCCCCGCCTCGGCGCCGAGCGCGGGCAGGTTCCGGAGCGGCTCCGACGCCGCGACCACCACGAGGTCCCGCGCGCGCAACCGCTGTTCCGTCGCGAAGGCGAAGGCGGCGAACGTGAGTCCCGGGAGGACGACCGCGAAGGCGAGCGGACGCACCCGCCCGCGACGCGTCCAGACCGCAACCAGGGCCCACGCCCCGCACCAGAGCACGAAGGCGAGCGCCGCGACCGGGAGCGGTGGCACCGGCCAGACGCGCGCGTCGCCACGCACCTGCGGGGCGCGCACCCGCTGCAGCAGCGGCCGCAGGTCACCAGCCAGGGGATCGAGCCGCAACGCGCGCTGCCAGCCCAGCACCGCGCTCGCGGTGTCGGCCGCCTCCCAGGCGGCGCTCCCGAGGTTCGCCCACGTGGCGGGGTCGCGCGGTGCGGCGCGCGCGGCGCGCAGGAAGGCGTCGCGCGCGCGACCGAAATCGCGGCCGGCGTAAGCGATCTGGCCCTCGGTGAAGGCGACGAGCGCCGGGTCCGCACCCTGTGCGCCGAGGGCCGCCGCGCCCACGGCGAGGGCGAGCATGACTGCCGCCGCGCCGGCACGCCGGCGGGCCTCCGTGGCGATCCGCGTGATGACCTGCTGGACGCGTTCGCGGAGGTCCGTGCGCCCGCGCCCGCTCGCGTACGCCGTGCGGTCGAGCGAATCGCGCAGCTGTTCCGCGGCGCTCGCGGTCTCGGCGGTGACGCCCTCGCGCCGGAGGGCCGAGGCCAGCGCGCCAGGTCCCGTCGCCCGTTCGAGGCGCACCCCGGTGCGATGCCGCACCGCCTCGTCGAAGAGGGCGCGCAACGAGCCGGGCGGCGCATCACGCAGCGCGTGCAGGCGTTCGAGCGGCGTGCGCTCGCGCGGCCGGCGCGGCCGGCGACGACGCCAGGCCAGATACGCCCACGGGAGTGGCGCGAGCAGCGCGAGCCACAGCCAGAGCACCGACGCCGGCAGCGCGAGCGGCCGCGCCCCCTCCAGCGCCGGACGGAGCGCTAGGATCGTGTCGGTGCCCGACGCCATGGCGCGTTGGGGGACGGCGACGAGGTCGCCAGGCGCGATGCGGAGTGAGACCGCCGCCGTGCGGGTCACGTCGAAGCGACGCGCGCCGGGGTCGAAGTAGACGTATTCGAGCACGGGCACGACCCGCACGCCGGCCTCGCGAGGGGTCACGAGCCAGGTGAACTCCTTCGTGCCGCCGAGAGCCGTGGGCGTGGAATCGAGCTGGACGCGCTCATCCTCCGGTACGATGTCGGCCCAGGCGAAGGCGATCGCGGGGCGCGGCAGGAGCGTGGCGTTCCCAACGCCCGTCACGCGGAGCGTGAGCACGAAGGGATCGCCCACGCGGGCGGCCGCACCGTCCACGATCGCGGTCGCGCTCCAGCGGCCCACGGCGCCGTTCCATCCGGCGGGCCGTCCGCGCCGCGGCGGGTCGATCGCCACGAAGGAGACGGCGTCGGAGCGGAGCGTCCGTTCCTCCTCGCGGCTGAAGAAGCTCGGGCTCTGCGGGAGCGCGTACGTGAGACGCGATGCGGGGATCGTGTAACGCCCCGGGGTGAGTGGGAAGAGGGCCCGCCGGAACACGTGCTCCTCCGGACCATCCGCGGTCGGATCCACCTTCACGGATGGCAGGTCGTAGGCGAGCATCGCCCGCGCCTCGGGTGGCACGAACTCCGGGTTGCGCCGCAGGCGCTGGCGCACGTCGGCGGGGATCCGCACGGTGAGCATGTAGTTCACCTGCTGTCCGACGTAGACCGTGTCGGGCGAGATGGCGGCGCGGAATCCCACGCCGTCCTGCGCGCGGGCCAGCGGCGGTGCGGCCGCGAGCGCGAGGAGCACGAAGGCCCACCAGTGCCGTACGTTCACCAGTCCTTCCCGCCCACCGCTGGCTGGCTGCGGCTGCCACGCTGCCGTCGCGCCTGCGTCTCGCGCTCGTCACGGCCCGCGGCGTCGAGGAGCGCCTCCGCCTGCTGGCGCGACATCTGGCCCTGTGGCTCCGGGTCTCGCGGCGCCTGCGCCTGCTGCTGCGGCGGGGGTGGCGCACCGCCCCCGCCGCCCCCGCCCTGCGGC
>JAOUHR010000194.1 GCA_029884515.1 Gemmatimonadota bacterium | reverse complement strand
GCTGCGTGGCCATGACCGAGAGGCCCACCGCCCACCACGGCAGGTTCCGGTTGGCGAGGAAGTAGCCCTCGATGTTCGTCGTGCCCTTCGTGCGCCGGAGGCCGTCCCACACGACGTAGGTGAGGTAGACGGCGACGATCGTCCAGTTGACCCAGTGCACGGCGATTCAGCCCGTGAAGCGCTGCTGAAGCAGCCAGAGCAAGATGAGCGTGACGACTTGAACCGCCATCACACGGAGGAGGGTGGTGCGGAAGCGGGAGTCCGAGGGCATGGCGTCAAACTACGGAGGGGAGATGGGAGAAGTGAGAGGTGAGGGGGCTCGCGCGGCCAGTCCGGCCGCGGCGGCGCGACCCGCGGGCGCGCGTGAGGCCCGTCGCGATCTCCTCGCGGTCCGGGCAGCATGGAACCCGCCCGGTTCCCCACGCGTAGGGTGCGCATGGCAATCAGCCTGCTCGTGATCGGGGCGCTCCTCTCCCTGCCGTTGACGGCGGTTGGGCTGCCGGGGTCGTGGCTCTTCCTGCTGGGAGTGATCCTCTGGAAGGCGTTCTCGTCCGCGGCGAGCGTGAGCTGGTTCGCGATCGGTGCGGCCGTCGCGCTCGCGACGCTCGCGGAGGCGCTCGAGTGGGGACTCTCGTCGAAGTACACCACCCAGTACGGCGGCTCTCGGCGCGCGGCGTGGGGCGCCGTGATCGGCGGCATCGTGGGCGCGATCGTTGGCGTACCGATCCCCGTACTCGGTTCGATCGTCGGTTCGTTCGTGGGCGCCTTCCTCGGCGCGCTGGTCGCCGAGTATTCCGTGCATCAGGGTACGGGTCGCGCTGGCCGCGCGGCGTGGGGCGCTCTGGTCGGGCGTGTGGTGGCGGCGGCGGTCAAGGTGGCGCTCGGCGTGGTGATCGCCGTGCTCATCGTCGCGTCCGCGATCGTCTAGTCGCCTAGAGATACGGCGAGAAGAGGCGCGCAACACCGTCGCGGAGCTTGATGGGGAGGCGGCGCGCGTCGATGTCCGCAAGCGTGATCTCCCGCGCCAGCGCAATGCGCGAGTCGACCAGCGCATTGAGCCGGCCCGACAACTCCGTGCAGTAGCTCTCGACGTCGAGCTCGAAGTTGAGACGCAGGCTGCGCGGGTCCCAGTTCGTCGACCCGAATAGCGACCATCGACCATCGACCACCATCAGCTTCGTGTGGTCGAACGGCAGGGGAGTGAGGTAGACGCGGCAGCCGGGCCGCAGCACCTGCCAGAGTTGCGCTGCGGCAGCCCACTGGACCATCGGGATGTTCACCTTCTCGGGGAGCACGATCTCGACGCGGACTCCGCGCAGCGCGGCGACGCTGAGCGCGGCGATCATCGCCTGGTCCGGCAGGAAGTAGGGTGTCACGATCCGCACGGAGTGCTGCGCCGAGGAGAGCGCGCCGAGCAGCACGGTGCGGATCGTCTCAAGGTCGCCATCGGGACCGTCGGTGATCACTCGTGCCGTGGTGTTGCCGGCGTCCTCCAGCGAAGGGAACCAGGCGGGCCCGTCGAGGATCTCGTTCGTCGTGAACGCCCAGTCCTCGGCGAAGGCCTCCTGCACCTGGCCGACGATGGGCCCGGCAACCCGGAAGTGCACATCGCGTACCATCCGCGGCGGATGATCGGCGTGGATATTGCGCGCCTGGATGTTCATCCCGCCGACGAAGGCGATCCGGCCGTCGACCGTGAGCATCTTGCGGTGGTTCCGGAGGTTGAAGAACGCGAGCCCCGCCTGCGCGAAGCGCGGCAGGAAGAGCTCAGCACGCACACCGCGGCGGCGGAGCGCCTTGTGCACCGGTGGGAGCGTGTAGCGCACACCCACGCCATCCACGAGTACCCGCACCTGGATGCCGCGCACCTGTGCAGCCGCGAGCTCCTCGACGAAGGGCCTGCCAGCCTGGTCGTCCCCGAAGATGAAGCTGGCGAGCGCGACCGAATCCTTCGCCCCCCGAATGGCCTTGAGCATCGCGGGATAGGCCTCGTCGCCATTCTGCAGGATGTCGACGTGGTTCCGCGTGAGGAGCGGCCGGCCGGAGATCTGTTCGCCGAGGCGGGCCTGTGGGAGCAGGTCGTCGGGCACGGAAGATGCGGTTCCTGCCCGTGCTATCCGGAGCGCACCGGGGGTGGAGAGGAGGAGCCGTCGGCGGTTGCGGTGCAGGACGTTGGCGCGGCGCCGGATGCGGTTGAGGCCGAGCAGTGCATAGAGGAAGACCCCGAGTCCCGGAACCAGCCAGATGAGGCCGACCCAGGCGATGGCGGCCCGGACGTCGCGTTTGCGGACGACGACGTGGGCGCTCGCGACCAAGCTGACGGCGCCGATGAGGCTGCCGGCGGCGTAGGGCCACCAGGGGGGGAGGGAGGGGAAGAACACGGGTGAAGGAAGTTCGAGCGTGAGATAAGGTTACGACTTCGACCGAGCGATGGCACGAGGACCGAACGAACCGATGGTCGCGCGACCCGAGACCGGGGGTCGGCGCAGATCGTCGGGAATTGCGTGAGGGGCGATTTCCACTGAGTATTGGGTGGCGTCAGTCATTCACAACGACCATCGATTGAGGCCTCACCGGCAGTTCTGACCTCAACAGGCGGCTTCCAATGCGCAAGCGCATGCTACGCTCGAGACTGAGGCTTTACGCCATGCTCCTATCGGCGACCGTGGTTGCGTGCGACTCAGGCTCCACGCTCCCGGTGGCGACAGGCTCGTTCCCACTCGTTCCCGCACTCTGGTACATGCGGTCTGCGAACGACTCAGCTCTCCCAGCGACGATCGCAACCCGCGCCGTCGGAATCGCGCAGGAGCAGACAATTGTCGACTCCGCCCAGCTGACTGTCTATTCCAACGGAGACTACCGGCAGCGCTACTGGCTGCGGATCCTCATCAATGGCGCGCTGGATCGGACAGAAGTGGTTCTGGATGAGGGCGTGCTGACCAAGTTGCAGCCGGTGTATGAGTTCAGCTCCACGGTGCGTGCGCGCGTGTTCACCGTGACTGTCCCTCAGTCTGGAACGGTGATCACCTCCGAGCCGATGGTGTTCTTCTCCTCCGCTCCGACGACGACGGGCCGATACCAGCTGACGCCGCCCTAGCGCTCGGCGGGCCCTCTGCAGCGGTTCCGCCTCAGATCGCGTATCCATAGAGCGAACCCAGCGTTGCGCCCCCGCCCCGCACACGCGAACTTGCGTCCAGCCCCCTCTCCGGAGCGCCCCGACCCATGAAAGTCACGTTCTCCGTCAATGGAACGTCCCGCACGGTCGACGTCCCCGCCGACATGCCCCTGCTCTGGGTGCTGCGCGACGTCCTGGACCTCAAAGGCACCAAGTACGGCTGCGGCATCGCCATGTGCGGCGCCTGCACCGTCCACGTCAACGGCAAGGCGGAACGCGCCTGCCAGATCCCGGCCACGGCCATCCAAGGCCGCAAGGTCACCACGATCGAAGGCCTCTCCCCCGACGGCTCGCACCCGCTGCAGCGCGCCTGGCAGGAGGTGGACGTCCCCCAGTGCGGGTACTGCCAGGCGGGACAGATCATGCAGGCCGCGGAACTGCTCGCCAACACCCCCAAGCCGACGGATGAGGACATCGACGCCGCGATGTACGGCAACCTCTGTCGCTGCGCGACGTACCTCCGCATCCGGGAAGGGATCCATCGCGCGGCGGTGATCGCCGCGGCCGGACAGGAGGAGTGATGGACACCAACATGACCACCCCTGACACCCCCACGCGCTTCGACCGGCGCGACTTCCTGCGCGTCACCTCGCTGGCGGGCGGCGGCCTCCTGCTCGGCACCTGGCTCGACTTCGGCTCCGTCGGCGTCCTGGGCGCGGCCGAGGTCGCCGACGAGTTCATGCCCAACGCCTTCATCCGGATCACGCCGGGCGGCGCGATCACGATCATGGCCAAGAACCCCGAAGTGGGACAGGGCGTGAAGACGATGCTCCCCATGATCATCGCCGAAGAGCTCGACGTGCCGTGGGAGAGCATCACGATCGAGCAAGCCATGAGCGACGAGAGCAAGTACGGCCGCCAGGTCGCGGGGGGCAGCACCTCCACGCCAACGAACTGGGAGCCGCTCCGCCGTGCCGGCGCCGCCGGTCGCATGATGCTCGTCGCGGCCGCGGCCGAGACGCTCGGCGTGCCCGCGAGCGAACTCACGACGGACGGCGGCTCCGTCCATCACCACCCCTCGCGCCGGCACCTCACGTACGGCGCGCTCGCCGCGAAGGCGTCGACGCTCACACCCCCCGACCTCGCCAAGGTCACGCTCAAGGACCCGAAGACCTTCAAGATCATCGGCAAGTCAAAGGCGAACGTCGACAACGCGAAGATCGTCACCGGCCAGCCCCTCTTCGGGATGGACGTGACCGTGCCAGGGATGCTCTACGCCATCTACGAGAAGGCTCCGGTCTTCGGCGCCAAGGTCGCGAGTGCGAACGTGGATGAGGTGGCCAAGCTCCCGGGCGTGAAGCAGGCGTTCGTGGTCGAGGGCGGCACGGAGTTGAGCGGCCTCCTCCCCGGCGTCGCGATCGTCGCCGACACCTGGTGGGCCGCCCGTTCGGCGCGCAAGCGGCTCCGGGTCACGTGGGCCGACCACCCGACGAGCGCGCAGTCAAGCACCGCCTTCGCCGCCCGCGCCAAGGAACTGATGGCACAGGCGCCGCAGCAGGTCGTGCGCACGGACGGCAATGTGGCGGCCGCCTTCGGTAGCGCCGCGGCGGTCGTGGAGGCCGAGTACGACTACCCGTTCCTCGCCCACGCGCCGATGGAGCCGCAGAACACCACCGCGCGCTTCGCCGACGGCAAGATGGAGATCTGGTCGCCAACACAGAACCCGCAGTCGGGCCGGAACCTCGTCGCCTCCACGATGGGGATCGACCCGAAGGACATCGCGATCCACATGATCCGAGGCGGCGGCGGCTTCGGCCGCCGGCTCAACAACGACTACATGGTCGAGGCCGCGTGGATCGCGCGGCAGGCGGGTGCGCCAGTCAAGTTGGTGTGGACGCGCGAGGACGACATGCGGCAC
>JAOUHR010000517.1 GCA_029884515.1 Gemmatimonadota bacterium | reverse complement strand
CTCGAGCGGATCCTGCAGCATCCGTGGGGGATGGTGGCCTCGGACGGCGGCGCGCTCGCGACGAGCGGTCCCGCACACCGTGGCGTGCCGCATCCGCGCGGGGCGGGGAGCTTCGCCCGGGTCCTCGGCCGGTACGTGCGCGAGCGGAAGACGCTCACGCTCGAGGAGGCCGTACGGAAGTTGAGCGCGCTGCCGGCGTCGCGGGTGCGGCTCGACGGTCGCGGCAGGCTGGCGGAAGGCGCGTACGCAGACGTCGCGGTGTTCGACCCGGACACCGTGATCGATCGGGCCGACTTCGCTGACCCCTTCCAGTACGCCGTGGGCTTCAAGGCGACCGTGGTGAACGGCGTGCTGGCGCTGCTCGACGGCGAACGCGGCGCGCGCGCCGGCCGCGCGTTGCGCGGGCAGGGGTGAACCCAGGAGGGTCGGCAGCGAGTCGCCGGTCCCCGGTGCGCGCGGCGCCCGACGAGCCGATGTGCGGGTTCTCCGGGCAGGTCCGTCGGCAGACCGCCGATGCCCAGCGCTCGCCGCGGCGACGAGGTTGAAGGAAGCAGGTGAGGCCCCTCGTCGCCGGGAGGATCGCATGAAGACCAACACCGGGTCTCTCGACCGCGCGCTGCGCGCGCTCATCGGGCTCGTGCTCGTCGCACTCGTCTTCGTGGGCCCGAAGACGCCGTGGGGTTGGGCGGGGCTCGTCCTGGTCGGCACGTCGCTGCTGGGGTGGTGTCCGGCCTACGCGATCCTCGGCGTCAATACCTGCAAGCGCGCCACGCCGGCGAAGTAGGCGCGGGACTTCCCCGCGTCGGCGGCGGGTGTGAGGTTCAGGCGGCAACCGAACCTCTCCCGATCCCGAGCCACCGATGCGCCGACTCCTCTGCTCCGCCGCCCTCTCGCTCGCCACGGCCGCCTGCGTCACCGCGCAGGCGGTGCCGGCCGACCCGTACGTCCAGCGGGCCGAACGCCTGCTCACGAACTCGCCCCTCATCGACGGGCACAACGACCTGCCCTGGGCGATCCGAGAGAACAAGGCGACGCCGCGAGACGTGGAGGCCTACGACCTCAGGAAGACGACGCCCGGCCACACCGACCTCGCTCGCCTGCGCGCCGGCATGTTGGGCGGCCAGTTCTGGTCCGTCTACATCCCGGGTGAGGAGGAGATAGCGAAGCAGGGCTACGCCAAGGTGCAGCTCGAGCAGATCGACATCGCGCGCCGCGTCTTCGCCAGGTATCCCGACCGGCTCGAGCCGGTGACGACGGCGGCGGGCTTCCGCGCGGCGTTCGCGCGCGGGAGGATCGGCTCGGTGATGGGCATGGAGGGCGGGCACGCGATCGAGAACTCGCTGGGCGCGCTCCGCGCGTTCTACGACCTGGGCTCGCGCTACATGACGCTCACGCACAACGTCACGCTCGACTGGGCCGATGCCGCGCTCGACACGCCGACGCACCACGGACTCACGCCGTTCGGCCGGGAGGTGGTGCGTGAGATGAACCGCCTCGGCATGCTGGTGGACCTCGCGCATACCTCGCCGGCGACGATGAGCAACGCGCTCGACGTGACCGAGGCGCCGGTGATCTTCTCGCACGCCGCGGCGCGCGCCGTGGTGGACCACGCGCGCAACGTGCCGGACTCGATCCTCGCGCGCCTGCCGCGGAACGGCGGCGTGGTGATGGTGACGTTCGTGCCCGGCTTCATCTCGAAGGAAGTGGCGGATTGGAACCGGGTGCCGGCCGCCCAGCGACCCACGAACCGGCCGCCGCCGCGGGCGACGCTCACGCAGGTCGCCGACCACATCGACCACATCCGGAAGGTCGCTGGCGTTGACCACGTCGGCATCGGGGGCGACTTCGACGGCATCGAGGACGTGATCGTCGGGCTCGAGGACGTCGCGAGCTACCCGCGGCTCTTCGCCGAGTTGATGCGCCGCGGATGGAGCGACGCCGACCTGCGGAAGCTCGCGGGCGAGAACGTGCTGCGGGCGATGACCGAGGCCGAGCGTGTCTCAGCGCGGCTCAGGGCCGAGCGCCCGGCGAGCACGAAGACCATCGAGGAGCTGGACGGCCAGCGGCCCTGATGGGCCGGATGATGCGCGAGCACGGGCTCGCGCCCGGCGTCGCGGCCTGAGGCGCGTGCGGGATCGGGCGCG
>JAOUHR010000516.1 GCA_029884515.1 Gemmatimonadota bacterium | reverse complement strand
GACCTCCTGCTCGTTGTCACCCACGAGGATCGGGCCGATCGCGTCGGAGAGGCCCCACTGCGACACGTACCGCCGCGCGAGGCCGGTGGCGAACTGGATGTCGCTCGAGGCCCCCGTGGTCACGTGGTCGCGGCCGAACACCAGTTCCTCGGCACAGCGCCCGCCGTACGCCATCACCAGCCGCGCCTCGAGCTGCTCGCGCGTCACCGAGACGCGGTCGTCCTCGGGGAGCGTGAAGGCGAGCCCGAGCGAGCGGCCGCGCGGCACGATCGTCACCTTGTGCAGCGGATCGTTCCCCTTCACGCGGATCGCGCAGACGGCGTGGCCGCCCTCGTGGAACGCGGTGAGGCGGCGTTCGTCCTCCTTCATCACCAGCGACTTCCGCTCGGCGCCGAGCATCACGCGGTCCTTCGCGTCCTCGAAGTCCACCATGTAGATCTTGTCGTGATTGCGGCGCGCGGCGAGCAGCGCGGCCTCGTTCACGAGGTTCGCCAGGTCGGCGCCGGCCATGCCGGGCGTGCCGCGCGCGAGCTTGCCGATCTCGACGTCGTCGGCGAGCGGCTTGTTCCGCACGTGCACCTTGAGGATCCCCTCGCGGCCGCGCAGGTCCGGCGCGTCCACCACGATCTGCCGGTCGAACCGGCCCGGGCGCAGGAGCGCCGGGTCGAGCACGTCCGGACGGTTGGTGGCGGCGATCAGGATCACGCCCTCATTGGATTCGAAGCCGTCCATCTCCACGAGCAGCTGGTTGAGCGTCTGCTCGCGCTCGTCATGCCCACCGCCGAGCCCCGCGCCGCGGTGACGGCCCACGGCGTCGATCTCGTCGATGAAGATGATGCAGGGCGCGCTCGCCTTCCCCTGCTCGAAGAGGTCGCGCACGCGCGACGCGCCCACGCCCACGAACATCTCCACGAAGTCGGAGCCCGACATCGAGAAGAAGGGACGCGCGGCCTCGCCCGCCACCGCGCGCGCGAGGAGCGTCTTGCCGGTGCCCGGCGGGCCCACGAGGAGCGCGCCCTTGGGGAGGCGGCCGCCGAGCTTCGTGAACTTCGCCGGGTCCTTCAGGAACTCGATGATCTCCCGCAGCTCCACCTTCGCCTCGTCCGCCCCCGCCACGTCGGCGAACGTGACCTTGGGCGTGTCGCCGGTGAGCAGCTTGGCCTTCGACTTGCCGAACGAGAACGCCTTGTTGCCGCCGGCCTGCATCTGCCGGAACAGGAAGATCCAGATGCCGAAGATGATGATCCAGGGCAGGATGCTGATCAGCACCGACGCGATCGAGACGCTCGGCTCCTCGGCCTTGATCGCCACCTGCTTGTCGCGCAGCCGCTGGACCTCCGCCTCGCTGTTCGCGTTGGGGAGCAGCGTCTTGAACTGCTTGGTGTCCTTCCCCGCGATCAGCACGCGGTTCTTGAACTCGCCCGAGATCTCCTTGCCGCCCACGATGGTGACGCGCGAGATGTTGTCGGCCGAGAGCTGGGCGTCGTAGAGCGAGTAGTCGATCTGGCTCGCCTGCTCCCCACCCTTGGTCGCGAGCTGGATGAAGACGACCGGGATGAGGATCGCGATCACCCA
Source organism: Gemmatimonadota bacterium (assembly GCA_029884515.1). Taxonomy (GTDB): domain Bacteria; phylum Gemmatimonadota; class Gemmatimonadetes; order Gemmatimonadales; family Gemmatimonadaceae; genus Pseudogemmatithrix. The sequence continues at coordinate 573 of JAOUHR010000516.1, read as the reverse complement.
GAACGAGAGCGTCTTGGAGATGCGCCCGAAGCCGCTGGGCTTCTGGGGGGTGTTCGGTGCCATGGGGAGTCCTTACTCGAGGCTGGCGACGTACGGGACGTGGCGGAAATCCTCCGCATGGTCCAGTCCGTAGCCCACGAGGAATTCGTTGGGGGCGTCGAACCCGACGAACCTCGTCGGGTGGTGCAGTTCGGTGGCGACGTGCTTGTGGAGGAGCGCACAGATCTCGAGGGAGCGCGGCTGCCGACGGCCGAGCAGCGTGAGCAGCTGCTGCAGCGTCCGGCCGGAATCCACGATGTCCTCCACGAGCAGGATGTGCTTCCCCTCGAGCTTGGTCTCGGGGTCATACACCAGGTTCACCTTTCCCGAGGAGACCATCGCGTCGCCATAACTCGAGGCGACCAGGAAGTCGACCTGGAGCGGCCGCTCGATCTGCCGCACGAGGTCCGCGAGGAACACGAAGCTCCCCTTGAGGAGCCCGAGCACGAGCAGGTCCCCGTCCGGATAGGCGGCGGTGATCTCGGCCCCGAGTTCGCGGACGCGCGTGGCGATCGCCGCCTCGTCGAAGGCGAT
>JAOUHR010000108.1 GCA_029884515.1 Gemmatimonadota bacterium | reverse complement strand
GGCTGTGAAGGTCGCCGGCTGGTCGCCGCGCGCGAGGGAGAGGGCGCTGCCGCGCAGCTCGTTGATGGGGCGCGAGAGCTGTCGCGATGCGGCCCCGCTCGCCCAGAGCGCGGCGATCCCGCCGAGGGCGAGGGCGAAGAGGAGGAAGATGGCGAGGTCGTTCCGGCGGCGGTCGAGGAGCCGCTCGTCGAGCCGCGCGGGCGCGGCGAGCACGAACTGCGTGCCGGCGTCGGTGACGGCGCGGTAGCCGAGCCGCATCGACGCGGGTCCCACCGACTCGCCGCGCCCCGCCGTCGGTTCGTCCCCTTCCGCCAGCGTGCGCGCCACGCCGGGCGGGAGCAGGCGTCCCACCGGCGCGATCGCGTCGAGCAGGGGATCACTCGTCGCAAAGAGCAGACCGTTCGCATAGAGGAAGAGCGGGGTCTCGAACCGCTGGGACGTCGCGGCCAGCTGCACCGAGTCGGTGGCGGCCACCGCGCGCAGGGTCTCGCGCACGAGCAGGTCGCGCGACTGGCGGTCGTCGGCCTGCAGGCGCTGGAACGACCAGAGCGCGAAGAGGACCGACGGCAGGAGGAAGCAGGCGAAGAGGGCGAGGCTGAGCCGCGCGCGGAAGCTCCGCACGAGGTCACGCCGGCGGATCCGCCACCAGCGGCGGAGCACGCCGTCGGCCATCACGATCAACAGCCAGACGGCGCCGAGCATGGCGAGGTCGCTCAGCACGAGCAGCACACCGCGAGTGACCAGGGCATCGAACGACCGCAGGTCGATCGTCGCGTGCACGCGGCGCCAGAGGCCACCGGTGGAGGCGACCTGCCAGTCGCCATGGAGCTCCGCACCGCTCCGCGACCAGCTGCCGTGCCGTCCGATCGTCGGCGGACCCGATGTCAGGTCGCCCTGCCGCAGATGGTACGGTGGCTCCGGCGTCGGCGGCGGCGGGAAGCCGAGCAGGGCCCCGAACGGGTCGGGCGCCACCAATCGCGAGCGCGGTGCGAGCACCACCGTCGTGGCCGATCCGTCGCGGTGCGGCACGGCGAGCACCACGTGCGTCCCCGGTTCCCCCACCGACTCGCGCAGGATAGGCATCCCGTTCATCTGGGCCTCCCGCGCCGTCAGGTTCACGCCATACGTCTCGCCCGGACCCCTCCCCACGCGCAGCTCGGCCATCTCGGACCCGTCCGGTGCCCACGTCGCGATCTCGGTCGGAAAGTCGGTACCGGCGAGGTCGGACTCGGCGTAACGCACCAGCACGTCCACCCGCGTGCGGTCCGCGCTCGCGGGATCCAGCCGGCTGGCGAAGCGGCGGAGCAGCGGCGCCGCGTTCGGGTCCGGCGTCCGCAGCGCCGCGACGTCCTCCACCGCGAGTTCCACGCGCTCGCGCACCGTGGAGAACCAGACGAGGGTCACCGCTCCGCACGCGGCCACGAACGCCACCGGGAGCACCATCGCCCGCGCCCGGCGCGTGAAGGCGAGCACCCCGATCGCCGCGACCCAGAGCAGCGGATGCAACGGGGGCAGCCGCGCCGGCGCCTCGAGCACGACCGGCGTGGTGATCGCCGCCAGCGCGGCCAAGGCGGGTGCCACCCAGGGTGCCAATCCGCGCTGCGTACCGAGGGCCGCCTGCCCGAACGTCACGCCCAGCAGGAGCACCGTGACCGCGGCGAGGAAGAGCGTCACCTGCCACGCCAGCCAGAGCCCTGTCGGGACCCCGAGCGTCGGCACCTGGATCCCGCGCGCGAGTTCGCGCAGCAGGAAGGGGCCCACCCCGGCGACGAGGAGCACGCCCACGAGCGCCTGGGTGCGCGAGCGCGGCCGCACGCCTTCGCGCAGTGCGGAGAGGAGCGCGAGCAGGAGCAGCGCGCTCGTGATCGCGAGTGCGCCCGCGTTCGCCGTGAAGCGCCATCCGGCCGAGACGAAGAAGACGGTGGGGTCGAAGAGCGTCGACTGGTTGGAGAAGGTGCTCAGCGGCACGAGCGCCACAACGGCGAACGCCACCCCCAGCCCGCCGAGCCGCCGTCCCAGCCCACCGTCGCGCTGCCACGCCGCCGCGAGCAGCAGGAGCACGAGGACGGCGAGCGTGAGGCCAGCGCGCGGCAGCGCCCAGTCGGCCGCTTCGCGCTCCAACGTCTCCGTCGGCGCCACGAGGGCGCGCGTGGCGAGCATCGGCTCGCCGTCCAGCCGGAGCACGACCGCCTCGGGCACGTCGGCGGCCGCGCCGGCGCCGGCATAGCTGAAGCCGCGCAAGCCGTGCGCGTCGGCCACGCGGCGGTCGAGTGGCCGGCTCAGCCGGTCGGCGGGAGGCTCGGCGTGCACCAGCACCGTCGCGACCGCGACCCGCTCGGCCGATCGTGCCGTCGCGTACGCGACGACGTAGAACGGTGTCGCGATCACACCCAGGGGCCCGGGCAGTGAGTCCACGGGGACGAGGAGCCGGCCCGCCCAGGCGAACGCCGTTCCCTTCTCGGCCATCACGATCGCCCGGTCGTCGCGCGGGTCGAGCAACGATCCCAGCGCCGTGAACGCCGCTTGGCGGTCCTGCGGCGCCTCCAGGGCGCCGCGCGCCGCGCGCGTGAGCTCGTCCCCGAGCGACTCGAAGGCGACGGCCATCGCCTCCGCGCCCGCGCGCGTGCGGTCGGCGATCACCGTGTTGCCGGCACGCTCCAGGCGCCCGACCGTGACGTGGTAGCGTACCGCGAGTGCCACGAAGACGACGGCGGTCGCAAGGAAGGCCACGCGCCGGAGCGCCGCCTCGCCGCGGCCACGAAACAGGAGTCCGGCGAGCAGGAGCGTCACCAGGGCCAGGAACCCCGTGATCGTCGCCGACGGATCGCGCAGCCAGAGGGCGCCGAGGATGACCGCCGCGGAGGCGAGCAGGGCCCACCCCCCGCGCGAGGCGGGGATGGCCCCGCGGGCGCCCTTGACGCCGGTCGCTCGCGTGGCGCCCGACGCGCCGGACGTCCCTGCGGAGCGGGCGCCGCCGGCGGTTCCCGTGCTGCCCATGACGGCCGGCGACGACGCGGAGGGGGTCACGCAGTCATTATACCCGGCAGGAGCCGCGGTGGGCGAGCGCGCGGTATCCACGACTAGATTGCCATGGATGCTCCGGAAACCCTCCCGTCCTGCCCTGCTCGGTGCGTGCCTCGCTGTCGCGGGCTGGCCGGTGTCACTGCCCGCGCAGTCTCGCGTGCTGGACGAGGGGACCTTCTCGCTCTTCGTGGCGGGCACGCGCATCGGCCGCGAGGACTTCAGCATCCGGGCGGCCCCCGGCGCGGCGGACGGGGCGTACATCGCACAGGCCAACGTCCTGCGGGGCGAGAGCAAGCTGACGGTGCGGCTCAACACCGATTCCGCCGGCTTCCCCCTCCGGTTCACGCTCGACGAGACCCAGGACGGCCTCACCCGCGAGACGATCTCCGGCGAGGCCCGGCGCGACCTCTGGTCGGGGCGCGCCATCCGGCCCACCGGGGAGCGCGCGCGGGAGTTCCCGTTGCCGCGCGGGAGCCTGGCCGCGGAGCCACAGGTGATCCACCACACGTGGTTCCTGCTCACCTTCGGCGAGGGCCGGGCACCGTCGGTGCTCCACCCCCGTTCCCTCACGATGGAGACGGTGGGCATCGAGGACGCCGGTCCCGACCGCGTGTCGCTGGGCCTGCGTGAGTTCGTCGCCCGGAAATGGCTCATCCGGTCGTCGGGGGGGATGATGGTCCGGGAGGCCTGGACGGACCTCGAAGGGCACCTGCTCCGGGTGCGGATCCCGGACGAGGACCTCGATGCCCTGCGCGACGAGCCCCCCGCTGAAACACCCGCGCCCGCCCGCGCGTAGGAGCCCATGAAACCCTACCCCAAGGACTCGGTACCGATGCGATTGGTGTGTTGTGCGCTCCTGCTCCTCGGTGTGGCGATGCCGGCCGGGGCCCAGACGGCCACGCGGACGACGCTCTCGCTCGTCGAGGCGCTCGACATCGCGAAGCAGAACAACCCGGCGTACCTGCAGTCGATCAGCGGCCGCACGCGGGCGTCGGCAGCCGTGCGCTCGGCGTACGGGGCGCTGCTCCCGAACGCGGACGTCAGCTTCGGTTCGAGCTACCGTGAGGGCCGTCCACAGTTCTTCGGTGGCGTCGCGTTCGGCGCGACCTCCGACATCATCTCGTCGTCGTGGAACCTCTCGGCCAACGCCAGGCTCAGCTACAACACGTTCACGAACATCCGTCGCGCCAACGCGTCCATGGACGCCGCGGACGCGGACGTCGACGCTGCGCTGTACAACCTCCGGAACCTGGTCACCGGGCAGTTCCTCCTTGCGCTGCAGCTGCAGGCACGGGCGGCTCTCCAGGACACACTGGTGACGCAACAGGCGCTGCAGCTCCAGCTCGCGCAGGCGCGGGCGGGGGTCGGCTCCGCCACCTCGCTCGACGTCAAGCGCGCCGAGGTGGGGCTCGGCACGCAGCAGGTCGCGGCCCTCCGGGCGCGCAATGCCGCCGCGGTCTCGCGGCTGCAGCTCTTCCAGCAGTTGGGCGTGCCCATGCCGGCCGACGTCGCGCTCACGGCGGACCTGCCGATGACGGCGCCCACCATGGTGTTGGAGGACCTGCTCGCGACCGCGCGGCAGGCGAACCCGGCGCTCCGGGCGCTGCAGGCGCGGGAGCGCATGGCCGACCAGGGGGTGAAGTCGGCGCGCGGCGAGTACACGCCGACCCTCTCCCTGTCCGGGTCAGTGGGCGGATTCGCGCAGGAGCAGAAGAACATCGACATCGCGATCGCCCAGGCCCAGTCGCAGACGCTCTCATCGCAACGCAGCTGCTTCACGACAGACTCGATCCGCATCGGGGCCGGGCTCTCGAGCATCGCGGCGCAGTGCAACGCGCTGGTGTTCACGCCGGCGCAGGCGGACGCGCTCCGCGACGCCAACAGCAAGTACCCGTTCGGGTTCACGCGGAACCCGTACAGCCTCTCGCTCAGCCTCTCCCTCCCGCTCTTCGACGGATTCGCGCGCGAGCAGCGGGTGGCCGAGGCATCGGCGAGCAAGTCCGACGCCCGCTACAGCGTGCGTCGCCAGGAACTCGCCCTCACCGCCGACGTGACGTCGGCGCGGGTGACGCTGCAGGCCTCGTACGAGGCCGTGCAGTTGCAGACGCAGAACGCCGCCACCGCCCGAGAGGCGCTCCAGCTGGCCGAGGAGCGCTACCGCGTGGGGGCCAACACGTTCGTGGACCTGACCACGGCACGCGCCGAGTTCGAGCGGGCCGAGACGGACCGGATCGATGCGATCTACGAATTCCACCGGTCGTTCGCGGCGCTCGAAGCGGCCGTCGGGCGCACCCTTCGATAGGACGAGACGATGAGCAAGAGAGGGAAGTACGGGATCGCCGCCGTGGTGGTGGTCGCCATCGTGGCGGTGGTCTGGGTCTCCGCCTCGCGATCGAGCGGCAAGGGCGTGCTCGTGCGCATCGAACCCGTCGCGACGCAGGACCTGGTCGCCTCGGTGACCGCGAGCGGCTCGGTCTCGCCCCGCACCAAGGTGGACCTCTCGGCCGACATCACGGGGCGGATCACCCGCCTCGCGGTGAAGGACGGCGACTACGTGAAGGAGGGTCAGTTCCTCCTGCAGATCGATCCGCAGCAGTACGAGGCGCAAGTGCAGCGCGCGGAGGCGGCGCTGGCCAACGCGCGGGCGAGCCTGGCACAGGCGAAAGCGAACCAGATGCAGGCCCAGCGCAACCTCGAGCGCCAGCAGGAGATCCGGAAGACGAACGCCGCGCTGGTCTCGGCGCAGGAACTCGAGCAGCTGCAGACGCAGAACGAGGTCAACCAGGCGCTCGTGAAGGCCGCCGAGGAGAACGTCAAGCAGAACGAGGCCTCGCTCAAGGACTCGCGGTGGCAGCTCTCCCGTTCGACCATCTACTCGCCGATGACCGGCCGCGTGACGCGGCTCAACGTCGAGGTGGGCGAGACGGCGATCATGGGCACGCTCAACCGTGACGCCGCGACACTGATGACGATCGCCGACATGAGCATCCTCGAGACCAAGGTGAAGGTCGACGAGACCGATGTGAGCCGGATCTCAGTGGGCGACTCGGCGGTGATCCAGATCGACGCCTTCGCCGACACGACCTTCCTCGGCCGCGTGGTGGAGATCTCGAACAGCTCGATCACCCGCGCGACGACCGCCGCCACCGACCAGGCGATCGACTACGAGGTGACGGTGCGGATCCTGAACCCGCCGGCCGACACGCGCCCGGACTTCTCGTCCACCGCGAAGATCGTCACCGACACCCGCATGCAAGTGCTCTCCATCCCGATCATCGCGCTCACGGTGCGCGAGAACGAGGAGCTCAAGAATACCGACAATGACGCGCCGCCGGCCGCCAAGACCCCCGCCGTGCAAGTGGGGAAGAAGGACGTCGAGGGCGTGTTCGTGGTCGGCGAGGACAGCAAAGTGACGTTCCGCCCCGTAAAGGTGGGGATCGCGGGTGAGAAGTTCTTCGAGGTGCTCGAGGGCCTCAAGTCCGGCGAGCGCATCGTCGCCGGGACCTACCAGGCGATCCGCGAGCTGAAGGACGGACAGCTCGTCCGTGAGCAACCACCGACACCGGCTGCCACCAAGGCCGGGGGGACGCCGTGAGCCAGCACATCGAGGAAGAGGCGCCACTCAGCACCACCGCCGAGCGGCAGATCATCGTCAACCAGAGTGGCGCCGCGCCGAGCAGGGA
>JAOUHR010000515.1 GCA_029884515.1 Gemmatimonadota bacterium | reverse complement strand
CCGAGCGCTCCGGCCCTATCTCTCCTTCTACAACACCGAACGGCGCCACAGCGCGCTCGGTGGTCGTCCCCCCGCTTCGCGGCTGCCCCCGTCCCTGTGAACAACCTCTTCAACATCTACAGCTAGCCCGCCATCGGCAGCGCGTGGCGCTCCGCCACCGGCGTGCCCGTGAAGGTCGCTCCGGTGGTCCCGCTGAGCTCCACGTGGAGGTACCGGCCGATGGAGTCCGCGGTGCCCGGAACGAGCACCGTCTTGAAGTCGCGGGACCGCGCCTGGTAGAGGTCGCCCTTCCGCGCCTCCTTCTCCACGAGCACCTCGAGTCGCTGGCCGAGCCGCGCCATGTTCCGTTCGCGCGAGATCCCGCGCACCGTCGCCACGAGCGCGTCGTACCGCGCGTCCACCACCGCGTCCGGCACGGTCCACTCGGGCGGCATGCGCGTGGCAGGCGTGCCTTCGCGCGCCGAGAACTTGAAGGTGAACGCGTCGTCGAACCGCACCGCGCGGCAGAGCGAGAGCGTCTCCTCGAACTCCCCGTCGGTCTCGCCCGGGAACCCGACGATGATGTCGGTGGTGAGGCCGAGCCCGGGGATCGCGGCACGGAGCCGCTCGACGCAGGCCAGGTAATCCTCGCGCGAATATCGCCGCAGCATCCGCTTGAGCATCGCGGTGGAGCCGCTCTGCATCGGCAGGTGCACGTGCTCGCACACGGCCGGTGTCTCGGCCATCGCGGCGATCACGCGGTCGGAGAAGTCGTTGGGGTGGGGGCTCGTGTAGCGCACGCGACGGATGCCCTCCACGGCGCCCACCGCTCGGAGGAGGTCCGCGAAGTCGTGCGTGCCATCGTGGTAGGAGTTCACGGTCTGGCCGAGCAGCACCACCTCCGTGATCCCCTGCTCCGCCACGTCCCGCGTCTCGCGCACCACGTCGGCGAGGCGCCGGCTCCGCTCGGGGCCGCGGGTGGTGGGCACGATGCAGTAGGTGCACCGGTAGTCGCAGCCGCGCTGCACCGGGATCCACGCCTTCACCCCCTCGAAGCGGCGCGCGGTGAAGTCCTCGTAGTGTTCCTCGAGGTCGAAGTCCGTGGCACTGAACCGCTCGCCCTGTCGCGCGCCGTCGATGAGCGCGGGGAGCATGCGGTACGCGTCCGGCCCGACGACGATCTGCACGCGGGTGTCGGTCTCGAGCAGGCGCGCGCCGAGGCGTTGCGCCATGCACCCCGTCACGCCGAGGATGGCGCCCGGCTTCAAGTCACGCCGGAGTTCGCCAAGCCGCCCGATCACGCGCTGCTCCGCGTTCTCGCGGATGGCGCAGGTGTTGACGAGCACCACGTCCGCCCCGTGCGGCACGTCCACGCTCTCGTAGCCCTCGGCGCGCAGCTTGCCGTACATCAGCTCGGAATCGCTGACGTTCATCTGGCAGCCGTAGGTCTCGATGTAGACGGAGGGCACGAGTGGGGACGGTGGACGGTGGACGGGTGGAGGGAACCTAGCGCAGGGACGGGCGGGCTCACTTCCCCGGCGGCTTCTCCACCGCCGGATGTTCGCCGGTGCGCAGCGGGCGCGGCGGGCGCGGCTGCGGGGTGAGCGGGAGCTGGATCAAGAAGGTGCTCCCCTGCCCCTCTTGGCTCCGCACCCAGATGCGGCCGCCGTGCGACTCCACCGCCACACGACAGAACGCGAGTCCGAGCCCCGAGCTGCGCACCCGCGGCGCGTTGGGGGCGCGCACCTGCTCGAACTTCTGGAACACGAGTTCCTGGTACTCCTCCGGGATCCCGGGGCCGGTGTCCGCCACCGAGAGCACGATGCCCGACGGGTCGCGCCGCGCGGAGAGCGTGACCGTCACCGGCACCGGCGAGTGCGTGACCGCGTTCTGCACGAGGTTGGCGAGCACCCGCTTCACGAGCGTCTTGTCCGCCGTGAACACCGGCGCGTCGTCGGCGACGTCCACCTCGGCGGTGGTCTGCTCCTGACGGAAGCGCAGGCCCCAGTCGAAGACCACTTCCGCCATCAGCGCCGCGGGGGCGATCGGCTCCGGCGCCAGGGCGAGCGACTGTTCCTCCATGCGCGAGACGTCGAGCAGGTCCTCGATGAGCGCGAGCAGGTCCTCGGCCTTCCCCTCCACGTCCGAGAGGGCGCGCGCGGGCCGGCTG
>JAOUHR010000514.1 GCA_029884515.1 Gemmatimonadota bacterium | reverse complement strand
CACCCCGAAGCGCGGCTCCGGCTGGCGGCATCGCGCGGGGCCCGGTGACGACGGAGTCGATCGACGACGCGGGCTTCCGCGCGCTGACGGAGAAGATCGCCGCCGAGCGCGGGTTCGCGTGCGCCAGCTACAAGGATGGCTGCCTGCGCCGGCGGATCGCGGTGCGGATGCGGGCCCGCGCGGCGGCGGACTTCGCGACCTACGCGGCGCTCCTCGACACCGACCCGGCGGAGTACGAGCGGCTCATCGATGCCCTCACGATCAACGTCACGAAGCTCTACCGTGACGCCGAGGTGTGGGGTGTGGTGGCCGAGCGCGTGATCCCCGCGCTCTGGGCGCTCGACGTGCCCCGGCTCGCGGTGTGGAGCGCGGGGTGTGCCTCCGGCGAGGAGCTGTACACCCTCGCCGCGCTCTTCCACCGGCACGCCGAGCGCACGGCCACGCTGCCGCGCCTCCGGTCCCTCCGCATCCTCGGGAGTGACATCGACCGCGGCTCGCTCGACGCCGCGCGGCGCGGCGCGTACCCGGCGGCGGCGTTCGCCGAGATGCCCGCGGAGCTGCGCCAGCGCTACTTCTCGCCCGGCGCGCCGCACCTCGCGGCGCCGGAGCTGCGCGCGCTCGTGGAAGTGGAACGCCGCGACCTGCTCAACGACGCCGCGCCCGCGGGGGGATTCCACCTCGTGGCCTGCCGCAACGTGATTATCTACTTCGACCGGCCCAGCCAGGCGCCGCTGCTGCAGCGGTTCCGGGAGGCGCTCGTTCCCGGCGGCTTCCTCGTGCTCGGCAAGGTGGAGACCCTCATCGGCCCGACGCGCGCGCTGTTCGAGCCCGTGGATCACCGGCAGCGGATCTTCCGCCGCGGGGAGGCGGCGTGACCGACCAGCACGTGCGCATCGCGCATCACGCGGTCGCCCGTGGCAGCGGCCGGCTCGTCACCATCGGACTCGGCTCGTGCGTGGCGATCGCGATGCACGACGCCCGGTTCCGCGTGGCCGGGCTCGCGCACGTGCTCCTGCCGGACCCGAGCGTGGCGCGCGACGGGAGCAACCCCGCGCGCTTCGCCGAGACGGCGGTGCCGCTCCTTCTGGCGGAGATGCAGGCGATGGGCGCGCGCGGCCCGATCACCGCGAAGCTGGCCGGCGGCGCGGCGCTCTTCGGCGCGATGCTCGGCACCACCGGCGGGCAGATGGGCACGCGCAACGTGGTGGCCGCGCGCGCCGCGCTGGTGGCCGCGGGCATCCCGCTGCTCGCCGAGGACGTGGGGGGCAGCGCCGGGCGGAGCGTCACGCTGGACGTGAACTCCGGCACGCTCACCGTGCGCTCGGTGCGGGGGGGAGAACATGTCCTCTGACCCGCGCGGCGACGGCCGGCGCACCGTGCTGATCGTGGAGGACAGCGCGATGCTGGCCTCGGTGCTCCGCGACCTCATCGACGGGTTCGCGGGATTCCGCGTGGTGGGCACCGCGCGCGACGGCGAGGAGGGCCTGCGGCTGGTGCACGCGCTCGACCCCGACATCGTGACGCTCGACATCGAGATGCCGGGCCTCGACGGGCTCGCGGTGCTCGGCTACATCATGAGCGAGACGCCGCGCCCGGTGGTGATGGTGAGCGCGGCCACCACGCGGGGCGCCGTGGACCTCACGATCCGCGCGCTCGAGCTCGGCGCGGCCGACTTCGTGCGCAAGCCCGCGGGGGCGACGCGCGAGGCGTGGCAGGAGAGTGAGCGGCAGCTCGAGGGCGCCCTGCTCGCGGCCGCGCAGATGAACGTGGGCGGCGTGAGCGTGCTCGCGCGCCCGCGGCTGCGGACGCCGGCGCCCCTCCCGCGGATGGCGCGCCGCGCGACGGCCGCGATCGCGATCGCCAGCTCCACCGGCGGGCCGCGCGCGCTGGCGGAGATCATCCCGGGCTTCCCGGGCGACCTCGACGCGGCGCTGCTCCTCGTGCAGCACATGCCGCCGGGCTTCACCACCGGGCTCGCGCGACGGCTCGACCAGCTCTCGGCCCTCCCGGTGCACGAGGCCGTGCACGGCGAGTCGATCGAGGCGGGGCGCGCCTACCTCGCCCCGGGGGGGCGGCACATGACCGTCACGGCGACCGCGGCGGGACACGCGATCGTGCTCTCGGACGGCCCGCTCGTGCACGGTGTGCGGC
>JAOUHR010000107.1 GCA_029884515.1 Gemmatimonadota bacterium | reverse complement strand
GGCGGCTGGCGACGGGGGGGGGGGCAACGCGGACCCCCGCAATCTACCGTGGGAGTCGGGCCGCCCACCCCCCGTCCGTCGTCCCCAGGAGCCGAGCCTCGGTGCCGGTCACGTCCCGGCCTCCTCGAACCCCCGGCGGCGGATCTGGCAGGCGTCGCAGTGTCCGCACGGCGTGCCGTCCGCGGCGGGATCATAGCAGGAGATCGTCGCGTCGTAGTCGACGCCCAATGCGCGCCCGGTGCGGATGATGTCAGCCTTGCTGAGGGCGATGAGCGGCGTCAGCACCCGTGTCCGCGTTGTGCCCTCGACGCCTGCGCGCGTGGCGAGGTTCGCCATGCGTTCGAAGGCGGCGATGTACTCGGGCCGGCAGTCCGGATAGCCGCTGTAGTCGAGCGCGTTCACGCCGATCAGGAGGTCGGACGCCCCGAGCGTCTCCGCCCAGGCGAGCGCGAAGGAGAGGAAGATTGTGTTGCGTGCGGGCACGTACGTGATGGGGATGCCGTCGACGGCGTCTGCCGGCCGGTCCTTCGGCACCGGCAGGTCGGCCGTGAGCGCCGAGCCGCCGAAGAGGCGGAGGTCGATGTCGGCCACGAAGTGCTTGGCGACGCGCCAGGACTCGGCGAGCCGGCGCGCACGCTCGATCTCGATGCCGTGTCGCTGGCCGTACCGGAAGGTGAGCGCGTGCACCGCATATCCGGCGCGCGTGGCGAGGGCGAGCACCGTCGCCGAGTCGAGCCCGCCGCTCAGCAGCAGCACCCCCGGCGTCCCGGCGGGGACCGCCCCGAGGAGGGCTGGCTCGCGCGCGGGCGTGGTCACGCGCCGGGCCGGGCGGTGGTTGGCGCGCTCACGCGACGCTCACTGCGTGCGGAGCCCGGCCACGATCTCCTTGAGCCGGACCGACCCCTGCAGCAGCGCCGCCGCGGCGCCGGACATCTCCTCGCAGGCCGCACTCTGCTCCTGCGTCGAGGCGCCCACCTCCTGGGCGGCCGCGGCGTGCCCCTCCGCCGTGCGTGCCGCCAGCGAGATGTTCGTCGCGGCGACGTTCACCGCGCCCACGTTGAGGTCGGCCGCCTCGCCGAGGCCGCGGGCGGCCGCGCGCGTCTGTTCCGCGGAGCTCCCGATCGTCTCGAGCGCCGCGTCGATTCGTCCGGAGACCGTCTCGATCTCGGCCACGCGCGAGGCCCCCGTCTCCATGGCCGTCGTGGTGGAACCCACGCGTCGCGTGACGACGGCGGTGAGCTGCACCACGTCGTCCGCCGCCTGCTGCGCCTGGTCGGCGAGCTTGCGCACCTCGTCGGCGACGACGGCGAAGCCCCGTCCGGCCGCGCCGGCGCGGGCCGCCTCGATCGCCGCGTTCAGCGACAGCAGGTTCGTCTGCTCGGCGATCCGGCTCACGATCCCGACGAACCGGTTGATGCTCTCCGCGGTCTCATTCAGCTCGCGGACCTCCGTCGCGGCGCGGTCCACCGACTGCCGGATCTCGATCAGGAGCGCCCGGGCCCTGGCGATCTCGGCGCGCTTCTCCCGCGCCTGCCGCTCGATCTCGGCCGCGAGGTCCGAGACCTCCTCCGCGCCGGCCCGCACCTCGTGCGCGCGCTCGCGCACGGCTTGCAGGGAGACGTCGGCCTCCCGCAGCGAGGAGACCTGCGATTCCGCCCCTTCGGTGACCTCCGACATCGCGGTGGCCGTCTGCGTCGCCGCCATCGAGATCTGCTCGGCCGCCGACGTGAGCTGGTGGGCCGAGGTCGCGACCTCCTCCGACGTGGTGCTCGCGACGCTCGACACGCGCGCGAGCGAGGCCGCGGTGGTGTTCATCGCGTCGGCGAGCTCGCGGAACTCGCCGGGCAACTCCGAATCCGTCCGCACGTCGAGCCGCCCCTGGCTGAGGGCGCGCGCGTGCGAGACGAGGAGCCGGAGCGGCGTGTCGATCGACCGGAGTGTGCTGAGGAAGGTCACCACGCCCAGCAGGATCGCGGCGACGACGACGGCGAGCAGGAAGCGCTGGCGCTGCGCCGCAGTGTCCTGCAGGTCCTGGATGGAACCGTCCACTTGCCGCGCGCGCATCAGGCCGAGCCGTTCCACGTCGCCGACGAGCTCGGCTTCCGGTGCGCGGGCCGAGTCGGCGCGTGCCAGTGCTTCCGGCATCCGCCCGAGGTCCCGCAGGAGGTGCGACTGCGTGAGGCCGATCTCCAGCGTCGAGAGCCGGTCGTCGATGCCTGCGAGGAGGCCGAGCTCGGTGGACGTGAGCCCAGTGGTGTTGCTGAACGCGCGGACGGACGCGCGTGCCTCCCAGCTCGCTGCGCGAAAGACGTCGCGGTCCTGCGGGGCGCCGCGGTCGAGGTAGCGTGCGGCGGCCGCCAGTTCGCGCGAGACGCTCGACGTGAGGCTGGACGTGAGGGCCGTCTCCCGCCGCACTGACGACAGCGTGACGCCGATCTCGGAACTGAACGCGCCGATCGCCATGCGGCCGACGGTGCCGGCCATCACGAGGAGGCCCACCAACAGCAGGAACCCGGCGATGAGGCGACCCCGGATGGTGGAGAGCGTGAAGGCGTTCACCGCGCACTCTCCGCGAGCGTCAGGCGGCCCGCGGTGACGCGGGCCATCGTGAACGACTTGCCGATGGGGTCGCCGCTGGGCAGGAAGGCGATGGCGCCCGTCACCCCAGGGAAGGCGCGTTCGGTGGTGCGGTCGGCGAGCCAGGCCCGGATGCGTGTCCGGTCGGTGCCCACCGCTCGCACGGCGGCGGCGAGCAGCTGCACGGCATCGTACGCGAGCGCCGCGTTGCCGTCCGGTTCGGCGTGGAAGCGCGTGCGGTACGCGTCGACGAAGCGCTGCGCCTCGGGCCGCGGGTCGAGCGGCGTGAAGGGCGCGCCCACATAGGCGCCCTCGGCCGCGACGGGATCGGCGACCACGCCGGTCCAGCCGTCCCCGCCCAGGAAGTCCACCGCGAACTGCTGGCGGCGCGCCTCGCGCATCAGCGCGATCCCCGAGCGCTCGGTACCCGCGACGAAGACGAGGTCCGGCCGCCGCTGTGCCAGCCAGGCGACGTATACCTCGGCGTGCGACGCGTCGGCGTCCATCGGGTCGAGGGCGAGGATCTCGCCGTCGAAGTTGCGGCGGAAGTTGTCCGCGAGGCCGCGGCCGTACGCGTCGTTCTCATAGAGCACCGCCACGCGCCGCTTGCCCAGTCGCTTCGCGAAGCGCGCCAGGTCCACGCCGTTGGCCGAGTCACTCGAGATCACGCGGAACGCCCAGCGGGAGATGCCGGTGAGTTCCGCCGAGGAGGCGGTGGTGGCGACGGCCGCGAGGTGTCCGTCGTAGACCTTCACCGCCGCGAGCATCGCGCCGGAGGTCACGTGGCCGACCACGGCGCTCACCCTCGCGTCATCCACGAACCGCTGGGCGATCGCGGCGGCGCGTGCACCGTCGCCGGAGTCGTTCTGGAAGTCGATGACGAGCGAGTCGCCGTCGATCCCGCCGGCGGCGTTGATCTCCTCCATCGCCAGCACCGCGCCGTCCTGGTTGGCAATCCCGAAGCCCTCGTCGAACGGGCCGGCCATGCCGAAGTGCACCGTCCCGGAGGAGCCGCCGCACGCGCCTCCGGCCGGCGCGACCGCCAGCGCCAGCAGCAGTGCGATGCGACGCCGCAGGCGGTGTGGTCGGGGGGCGTGGACCGGGGGCTGGATCATCGGCGAGGTGGGGTCGCGAGGTCGAGGGCTGGGCAACGACGTCAGGTGGAACGCTTGCCGCGCCGGCCACGCGCCGCCGGCTGTTGCTGCGTGAGACAATGGATCGTGCCAAGGCCCCAGACGAGATCCACCGCATGGATCCCGGTCACCTGCCGGCCGGGCAGCAACTCGGCGAGCGTGTGGAGCGCGATACGGTCCGCCGGATCGTTGAAGGTCGGCACGAGCACGACGCCGTTCGCGATGTAGAAGTTCGCATAACTCGCCGGGAGTCGCGCCCCGTCCATCACAACGGGACGCGGGCAGGGCAACGTCACGGTGCGGATCGGCTCGCCCGCTGCGTCCTTCGCGCCGGAGAGCCGCTGGAGGTTGTCGAGTGACCGCCGGTGGTTCTCGTCCGCCGGATCCTCCTCGTGCGCGAGCACCAGGACGCCCGGCGCCACGAACCGCGCGATGTCATCCACGTGGCCGTGCGTGTCGTCTCCGACGCAGCCCTCGCCGAGCCAGATCGTGTGGGCGATGCCGAGCTCGTCGGCGAAGATCCGCTCGTAGTCGGCGCGACCGAGGCCCGGATTGCGGACCTGCACGTCGGAGAGGAGCCACTCCTCGGTCACGAGCATCGTGCCGCGGCCGTCGGTCTCGATCCCGCCGCCCTCGAGCACCACGCGGCCCTTGCCGTCAGGACGCACGGGTTCGCGGCGCGTGAGCTCCGTGTGCTCGGCCATCACCGCCCCGATCCGGCGGTCGAGCGCGAAGTTCTCGTACTTGGCCCACGCATTGAAATCCCAGTTCACGAGCTCCACGCTGCCGTCCTTGGCATGCACCGCCGTCGGCGCGGAGTCGCGGAGCCAGACGCGGTCCGTGGGGCAGCGGTGCAGGTGGTACCGGGACTTCTTCACCTCGTGCATCTGCAGGCAGTGCCAGGCCTGCTCCTCCACCGCCTCGTCGTGGCAGAGGATGTGCACCTGCTCGTGCTCCGCGAGCACGCGGGCGATCTCGGCGTACACCCACGGGATGGGGCCGAACTTGCCCGGCCAGTCGGGCTCGTGGTGCGGCCACGCGATCCAGGTCGCGTCGTGCCGCTCCCACTCGGCGGGCCAGCGGCGGGTCACGCCCCGAGCCAGCGGTTCAGGAGTGGTGCGTAGGCGTCCACGCGCCGGTCGCGCAAGAAGGGCCAGTTGCGTCGAGTCTCCTCGATGAGCGCGGGGTCGCACGCGGCGATGAGCGTCGCGTCTCCGGTCTCGGCCTGCGCGAGGTAGCGGCCGAACGGGTCCACGATGAATGAATGGCCGAAGAACTCGATGCCGTCGGTGCCGGCCTCGGGCTCGAAGCCCGCACGGTTGGGCGCGGCGACGAAGACGCCGTTGGCGATCGCGTGGGCGCGTTGTGCCGTGCGCCAGGCGTCCACCTGCGCGGCGCCCCATTCGGCCTTCTCCTTCGGGTGCCAACCGATCGCCGTCGGATAGAACAGGATGTCCGCGCCGAGCAGGGAGGTGATCCGCGCGCCCTCGGGATACCACTGGTCCCAGCAGACGAGTACGCCGATGGTGGCGTAGCGCGTCTTCCACACCATGAAGCCGCCGGCCTCGCCGTCGGGGCCGCGCACGCCCTTGGGCTGCACGGCGCGCGTCGCCTCGCCGGGGGCGAAGAAGTACTTCTCCTCGAAGAGCGGGTCGTGCGGGATGTGCATCTTGCGGTAGACGCCGAGCAGCGCGCCGTCGGCGTCGATCACCGTCGCGCTGTTGCGGTAGATGCCGGGCGCCTGCTTCTCGTAGAGGGGCACGATGAGCACCACCGCGAGTTCCCTGGCGAGCTTGCCCAGGCGTTCCGTGGTCGGCCCCGGCACGGGCTCCGCGAGGTCGAACTTCGCCGCGTCGAGCCGCTTGGCGAAGTAGGGTGCGTTGAAGAGCTCCTTGAGGCAGATGACCTGTGCGCCCCTCGCGTGCGCCGCTCGGATGCGCGCCTCGCTGGCGGCGAGCGTCGCCTCGGCGGTCGCGGCGACGCCGTCCTGGATCACGGCAATGGTGAAAGCGGGACGCGGGGTCATGCGAGCAATCTCATCAGGTCAGCCGCGCACCGCCACCACGATGTCCATCACGTTGGTGCCCGTGTCGCGTGCGGGGAGGATCGCGTCGGCGGCGGCGAGCGCTGCGTGCGCATCGCACCGCCGGAGGGAGGTGGCCGGATCGCCGCCGCGCGCCACGCTCGCCCGCCACGAGTCGGAGTGCACCAGCGCGCCCGCCGCCGGCGCGGGCCCGTCGCGGCCGTCCGTGCCCGCCGCGAGCATCCACGCGCCGTGCGCGTCCACGTCGTCAAGCACCTCGGCGGCCGCGAGCGCGAGTTGCTGGCAGCGCCCGCCCAGTCCGTGGTCGGCGGGCAAGCGGACGGTGGTCTCGCCGCCCCAGATCAGGCAACTGCCGCTCGCCGCGCGCGCGAGGGAGTGCGCGAGCGTGCGGCCTGCCGCCGTGGCGTCGCCCTGGAGCGCGGTGCGCGAGAGGAGCACGGGCGCGCGCCCCGCCGCGTGCGCGCGCGCCGCGATCGCCTGGAGCGCGGCGGTGTTGCCCACCACGTACGGGGGCGCGACGTGCGCGAACGCGCGGTCGCCGGCTAGCGGCGTCTCCGGCATCACCCCCGCCCGCATCGCGCCGATCGCCGAGGCGACCGAGAGCGGCACCTGCACCGCGATGCCCGCGTCGCGGAGGATCCGCTCCACGTGCCAGGCCTCGAGGGTGTCCGGCGACACCGGCCCCGACCCGATCATCGCCGGATCCTCGTTCGGCACGTCGGCGAGGAGGATCGGCACCACGCGCGCACAGTCGAGTGCGGCGGCGAGCCGTCCCGCGCCCCACCGCGAGAAACGCTTCCGGACCGCGTTGGTGCGCGTGATGGGCACGCCGGCGCCGAGCAGCAGCGCATGCAGCGCAGCGAGATCCTCCGGCCGCACGCCATCGATCGGTGCGCCGACCAGGCTCGAGGTGCCGCCGGAGAGCAGGAGGAGCACGACATCCTCCTTGCCGACACGTTCCACGAGCGCGCCGAGCGGCTCGGCGCGCT
>JAOUHR010000513.1 GCA_029884515.1 Gemmatimonadota bacterium | reverse complement strand
GACTCACCCTCGAGCCGACCGCACGCCTCACCCTCGCGGTGCCGCTCGCCGGCGCCGAGATCCGCTACACGCTCGACGGCTCCGACCCGACCAGCGCCAGCACGCGCTACACCGGACCCTTCGACGTCGCCGTGACGCCCGATGGGGTGCGGGTGATCGCGCGCGCGTTCACGGCAGAGGGCAAGGCGAGCCCACCGCGGGCCGCGACGTTCAGGCGCACCGCATTCCGAGACGCCTCGCCGATCGAGGCGTCGCTGCTGCGCGCCGGGCTGCGGTACACGTATGCCGAGGCCACGGTGCGCTCGGCGGCGGCCGTCGACACCCTGCCGTCGACACGGCAGGGTGTCGCACCGGCGGTGGCGCGGCTCGGCGACGAACGGCCGGAGCAATACGCGATACGGTTCGATGGCTTCCTCGCGATCCCCGAGGACGGCCTCTATGAGTTCGGCCTCTCCTCGGACGACGGGAGCACGCTCGTGATCGGTGACGAGATCGTCGTCGACAACGACGGCTTCCACGGCACGGCCGAGCGGGCGGGGATGGTCGCACTCCGCGCGGGGCTGCATCCGGTCGTGGTCCGGTACTTCCAGGCCGGCGGCGGATCGGACCTCGCGCTCCGGGTGAGGCGCGACGGCGCGCCATGGCAGTCGCTGCCTCCAGGGTGGCTGCGACATCGGCCGTGATGCCGGCCAGCGTGCCAGCGTGCCAGTGTGCCATCGCGCCGCGTGACAAGCGTGGGCGCGCACGGCACCTTTGGCTGATGCGACCCCTGCGACCCCTGCGACCCCTGCCGCTCCTCGCCCTCGCCGTGGTGTCGTGCGCCACCCCGGCGCGCGCACCGGCGCCGTCGACGCCACCCAACATCGTCGTGCTGCTCGCCGACGACCTCGGCATCGGCGAGGTCGGCGCCTGGGGCCAGCGCGAGATCGCGACGCCCAACATCGACCGCCTCGCCGCCGGCGGACTCCGCTTCACCGAGTTCCGCTCGAGTGCGGCCGTCTGCGGACCCGCGCGCTGCTCGCTCATGCTCGGCTTCCACAACGGCAACTGCCGCCTCGACGACAACGACAACGACTACTTGCGTCCGGAGGACGTGACGCTCGCCGAGCGGTTGCACGACGCAGGGTACGCCACGGGAATCTTCGGCAAGTGGGGGCTCAGCTGGGACGGCAGGCCCGAGAGCTGGCCGAACGCGCAGGGGTTCGACGCCTTCTTCGGATATCGCGACCAGGTGCACGCGCACAACTTCTATCCGGAGTGGCTGCTCGATGGCCCGGACTCGGTGCGCACGCGGAACGTGGTGCCGCCGGGTGGGCGGATGGGCGCCGGCCGCGCGACGACCCGGCTCGACTACGCCCCGACGCTGATCCGCGAGCGCGCGTTCGCGTTCGTGCGCTCCAACCGCGGGCGCCCCTTCTTCCTCTATTGGGCGACGAACCTCCCGCACATCAACAACGAGGGAAGCCGCGGCGCGGCGGACGACGGCTACGAGGTCCCGGACCTCGGCCCCTACGCCGACAGGCCGTGGCCCATGGGCAAGCGCAGTTACGCGGCGCAGGTCCACTGGCTCGACCAGGACCTCGGCGCGCTGCGCACGCTCCTGGACTCCCTCGGGATCGCCGACCGCACCGTGGTGATCTTCCTCTCCGACAACGGGGCGACCTTCCTGCGCCGGACGAACGACGGGGCGACGGACATCGTCGGACGCTGGTTCAACGGGACGATGGGATACCGGGGCTTCAAGGGAGACCTGTACGACGGCGGCCTCCGCGTGCCGGGGATCGCGTACTGGCCGGGCCGGACGCGCGCGGGGTCGACGTCGAGCGTGCGCGTGGACTTCACCGACCTGCACGCCACCCTGGTGGAGGCGGCGCGCGGGACGGCCCCCGAAGGCATCGACGGCCGCTCCTTCCTGCCCGCGCTCACGGGTCGGGGCTCCTTCTCGCTTCGGCCATACCAGGTCTGGTACTCGCCGGATCGCGACCAGTCGGCCGTGCTCGAGGGGCGCTGGAAGGCGGTCTGGATGCGGGACACGCTGCAGCTCTTCGACCTGACCCGCGATCCGGGAGAGACGACCGACCTCGCGGCGCGCGAGCCCGCAGTCGCGTCGCGCCTGGATTCCCTGCGGCGCCGCGAGGACCACCGGGTGGTGCACCCCAAAGA
>JAOUHR010000106.1 GCA_029884515.1 Gemmatimonadota bacterium | reverse complement strand
CGCAGAAGTGGGCACCGGCCGTGATCGCCACCTCCGTCATCGGGAGGTTGAAGTAGTACGGGATCGCGCACATCACGGCCTGCACGCCGGTCATCGCCGCCTTCACGGCGGCAGAGTCCTTCACGTCGAGCGTGAGCAGCTTCAGCCGCTCGCCACCCACGTACGGCTGCAGGAACGAGGGCAGGTGCTCCACCGTGCGGTCCGCCACGCGGACCTCGGTGATCTCCGGATTCTGCAGCAGGTCATATGCACAGGCCGAGCCCTGGAGGCCGGCGCCGAGGACGAGCATTCGCATCGAGTTCTCCGATTCGTGTCACAGGTCGTGAGCAGCCCTTAAGTTTACCTTCGCGCGCCCCCGATTTCACCTCGTGATGACCGACTGGCGAACACACCTGCTCGAGACGGAGGCCGCCATCACGGCCCTCCTCGACCGCACGCGCACGGTTGCCGTGCTCGGCATCAAGACACCCGAGACGGGCGCGCCGGCCCATTACGTGCCCGCCTACACGCAGCGTGCAGGGATGCGGGTGATCCCGGTGCCCGTCTACTATCCCGAGGTCACCGAGATCCTCGGCGAACCGGTCTTCCGCACGATCTCCGCGATCGGCGAGCGGGTGGACCTGGTGAACGTCTTCCGGCGCGCGCACCGCATCCCGCAGCACGTGGACGACATCATCGCCGCCGCGCCCGGGGCGGTCTGGTTCCAGCTGGGCATCCGCAACGACGAGGCCGCGGAGCGGCTGGCCAGGGCGGGGATCGACGTGGTGCAGGACCGGTGCCTGATGGTGGACCTGCAGGAGCGGGGGCGCTGAGACGGGGGCGTTCAGCGCTCGACGACCACCACGCTCCGCCCGAGGTCCACCCACCATCGCGACCCGCGGAGCAGCGAGCGCCCCCACGGACTCTCCACCGGCACCGGCCGCGCGCCGGGGCGCTCCACGAGCCAGAGGCCGGGCATCGTGAGCACGAAGGGCACCTCGAGCCGGGTGCCGCCACCGGCGCCACCCGCAGCCGCTCCGGCGGCGTCACCCGGCGCGTCGGGCGGCGTCGCGTCGCCGAGGGAGAGCGACCCGGTGCGCTCATCGAATCGCATCGCGTGGCCGAGCACGACGTCGAGCCCGATGCGGACCTCACCGCCCGGGACGGCGGGGTCCACCACCGCGCGGGCGACCGCCACCTTCCGTTCGCCCACCCAGAGCGCGGTCCCCACTGCGCGCGCCTCCGTGGCGCTGGCCACGGCGAATCCCGTCGCGCCGGGATCGATGGTCACGCGCAGCGGGCCCCGCGACGACCGGGCGTCGAACCAGCCGAGCGTGCGGCCATCCTCGGAGAGCGTGAAGGGCACGGCGGCCGCCGGACCCTCCGCGCGTGCGCGGTACGGCGCGAGGGTCGCCCGCGCACGGGCGACGACGCCACTGTCGGCGCCGAACCGCAGCGCCTCCGAGAAGAGCACGTCCGCGATCACGAACCGGCCGCGCGACGCGAGGTACCAGGCCAGCGCGCCCCGCACCTCAGGCGCCCGTGGCCGCGCCGCGACCGCCGCGAAGAGCAGCTGCTCGGCCGCCGCGAGCCGGCCGTTCGCGAGGAGGGAATCCACGTCGGAGATGGTGGCCGGGCGCGCCGAGGTGGCCTGCGCGCGAAGCGGGCGGTCCGCCGCTCCCGCCGCCAGGAGGGCCGCCGCCGCACACCCGGCGACGGCCGCGTGCCTCGCCCTCACGACGTGCGGAAGGCCGCGAGCAACTCCACCATCGGGTCTGGCCGGACGGCGAGCGGCGGCGCCGTCCAGCGCCCGGGCACCACGATGCGCGCCGCGCGCTCCGCGGGCACGTCGAGCAACGCCTGCGTCGCCACGCCGTTCGCGTCCACGATCTCCACGCGCAGCGGGAAGCGATACGGCGGGAAGCGGTCGCCCTGGGTGACGGTGAAGGTCAGGCTCCCGGCTCCGATGTCGTGTTCCCAGCGGAGCGCGAGATCGATGTAGCCGGGGCGTGTGAGCCACTGGTCGAAGAACCAGCCCAGGTCGCGCGCGGACTCGCGCTCCATCTCGGCGAGCAGGTCGCCCGTGAGCGCGTTGCCGTTCCGGTGCGCCTCGTAGTACGCCCGGATCGCGCGGAAGAAGGTGCTGTCCCCCACCTCGCTGCGCAGCATGTGCAGCACGAAGCCACCCTTCTCGTAGCTGTTCTCGTTGAGCAGCTCCATCAGGTCCGTCTGCGCGGTGTCCACCACCGGGCGCGCGGCGACGACGCCGGCGCGGATCACCTTCTGGCGGATGTTCGCCATCTCCGCGCGGAACGCGCTGTCGCCCATCGCGTACTGCGTGTAGAGCGCGGCGAAGTACGTCGCGAAGCCCTCCGAGAGCCAGAGGTGGCCCCAGGCACCCTCGGTGACCGCGTCGCCGAACCACTGGTGCGCGGTCTCGTGCGCGATGAGGCCGACGCCCACGCCGTCCGGCCGGCGGAAGAGTCCGTCCGCGTAGAAGATCGCGCCGACGTTCTCCATCCCGCCGAACTGCGTGGCGCTCTGCAGGTGGGAGAGCCGCTCGTACGGGAAGGGGCTCACGGTCTGCGCGAAGAAGCGCACGATGTCGCCCGCGCGCGCGAAGTTGCCCGGCATGTAGCGCGCCTGCTCCGGCGCGGTGAACACCGACTGCGGCACGCACCGCTGGAGCGCGGCGTATCCGCACGCCGTCTCGCCGAGAGGCGTCTCCACGAGCGGCGCGGCGGCGATCACCATGAGGTAGGTCGCGATCGGCTCCGCCGTCTCCCACACGGTGCGGCGCCGTGGGCCAGCCGCGCTGGGCTCGATGTCGGCCAGGCCGCGGCGCGTGCCGTTCGCCACCACCGTGAGGGTCGCCGGCGCGTCCACGATGAACTCCACCAGCGCCTTGTCCGACGGGTGGTCCACGGTGGCGAGCCAGTGGCGCGCGCGGTCGGGCCAGTTGTCGCCGAAGGCGAGCCAGCGCCCTGCGCTGTCGGTGGAGATCACGAGCCCGTCCGCGGGCTCGCCCTCGTAGATGAGGCTCACGCAGGTGGTGTCGCCCGTGGCACCGGCCTCGCCGAGCGGCACGGTCACCACGCGACCATCGAACCTGAAGGGCGTGCCCAGCGCCGTCGCGCAGCCGAGGTAGGCGCCCCGCACCGCCATCGGCGCGAGCAGGTCGAGCCGGAGGGCCGTGTTGGTGGAGTCGCGCCTGAAGATCGTGGTGGACTGCACGCGGATGTGCTTCCCCGTGTCGGGGAGCGTGAGGTAGAAGCGGTAGCGCTCCACGTCCACGTCGCCCTGCTGGGCGGCCATCGGCGCGGCCACGCCGAGCAGGAGGGAGAGCAGGCCGGTGAGGCCGCCCCTCACCGCCGCCTCACCCGGCGGCGGCGCGGAACGCCTTGGCGAACTCCGGCGCCGACTGGTACCGGTCCTCGGGCGCGCGCGCCATCGCCTTGAGCAGCACCGCATCCACCGCGTCCGGGAGCTCGGGGCGCCGGTTCTTCGCGGGGATCGGGTCGCTCCGCAGCCGCGCGATCATCATCTCCTGCTGGTTCCGCCCCTCGAACGGGAGCTTCCCCGTGAGCATCTCGTACGTCATCAGCGCGAGCGAGTAGACGTCGGTGCGCAGGTCGAGCGTCTTGCCGCGCAGCTGCTCGGGGCTCATGAACTCCGGCGTGCCGAGGATGATCCCCGTCGCCGTGAGCTTCTGCAGCTCGCCGCCCGCCTTCCGCTCCTTCGCCAGGCCGAAGTCCATCACCACCGCGTACTCGGTGCCGTCCGCGCGCTTGCAGATCATGATGTTCTCGGGCTTGAGGTCCCGATGGATGATCGTCAGCTGGTGCGCGACGTGCAGGCCCTCGGCGATCTCGCCCACGAACTTCGCGGCGTCGGAGAGCGTCGTCTGCCCCACGCGGTAGTTGCGGTCGGAGAGGATCTCCCCCTCCACATACGGCATCACCACGTAGACGAGGCCGTCCTCCGTCTCCCCCATCCGCACGATGTGGCAGACGTTGGGATGCGCGAGCCGGATGCCGAGCGCGGCCTCGCGGCGGAGGCGCGCCATCGCGTTCTCGTCCTTGGAGAGGGCGGGCGAGAGGATCTTGATCGCGTAACGCTCCTGCGAGGCCACGTCGTGCGCGAGGTAGACGTACGACATCCCTCCCTCGCCGATCTTGCGCACGATGTTGTAGCGGCGGTCGAGCACCTTGCCGGCCATGTTCGCATGGCTCGACGCGCCGCCCGACGCGGACGCATCCTTGGGGCGCACGTGCGTTGCCCGCGACGTCTGCTTGGGGGGCGTCGCGGGCGGGGCCGCGCCCACGCCCGACGCCACGCCCGACGCCACGCCCGACGCCACGCCCGACGCCACGCCCGACGCCACGCCCGAGGGCGCGCCCGAGGGCGGTGCGGCAAGGCGCGTGCCGTCGCGCGTGCAGAAGCGCGCGTCGTCGGCGTACATCGTCCCACAGGTCGGGCAGCGGAGCTGGCCCATCAGGCGCCGTCGCTCCCGTGGCCGAGCAGCGCCGAGAGGCCGTCCCACTCCATGTTGCCTCCGCTGAGCACGCAGACGGTGGCGCCCACCGGCCTCACCAGCCCGCCCTGCAGCGCCGCGATCGTGATCGCGCCGCTCGGCTCCGCCACCAGCTTCATCCGGTCGAGGATCAGCCGCATCGCGTCGGCGAGGAGCGCGTCGGGCACCGTCACCACGTCGTCCATCATCGCCTGCAGGTGGTGGAAATTGCGCTCCCCGATGCGCACGGCGAGCAGGCCGTCCGCGAGACCATCCGGGTTCGCCGGGATCGTCACCGGCTTCCCCGCCTCGCGCGCCTTCGAGAACTTGGGCGAGCCTTCCGGCTCGACGCCGATCACCCGCGCGCCCGGCGCGAGCAGCTTCACCGCGCGCGCGACGCCCGAGCTCAGTCCCCCGCCCCCGATGGGCACGATCACCGTGCCGACGTTCGGGAGGTCCTCGCAGATCTCGAGGCCCATCGTCCCCTGCCCCGCGATGATCGTGGGGTCGTCGAACGGCGGGACCATCGTGAGGCCCTCGGCCTCCTGGATCTCCTTCGCCTTCGCCATCCGCTCGGCGGTCGTCACACCCTCATAGAAGCAGCGCGCCCCGAGCCGCACCGCGCCGGCCTTCTTGGCGCGCGGGACGGTGGTGGGCATCACGATGGTCGCCGGCACGCCGAAGAGCTTGGCGGCGAGCGCCACGGCCTGGCCGTGGTTGCCCGAACTGGCGGTGATCACGCCCCGCGCCCGATCGGCCGCGGACAGCGAGGAGAGGAAGGTGTACGCGCCGCGGAACTTGAACGCGCCGCCCCGCTGCATCATCTCCGGCTTCACGAACACCGGGACGCTGACCTGCTTCTCCAGCGCGTCCGTGGCGAGGAGCGGCGTGCGGACGGCGACGCCAGCGATGGCGCGCGCCGCCGCACGCAGGTCATCGAGCGAGACGAGGGCGTCGGTGCGGACTTGGGTGGCGGTCGGCGGCATCAGCGGACGTCGCGGCGCGCGCGATCAGCGCGAGGAGCCGGGCCAGCGCTCCACCGACTGCCCGCGTGCCTGCAGGTCCATGTCCACCAGCGAGATGGCCAGCTCGCGCTCGCCGCCCTCGAGGCGGCCCACGGTGAAGCGCGCCGTGAGCGTCATCGGCGTGCGCAGCACGTCGTGCTGGCGCGCCGTGGCGCGCGGCACCTTCCAGAGGTCGCCGGCGTCGTAGATCATCCCCGTGTCCGGCGAGCACCAGAACACGGGGCGCGTGTAGCAGGTGAGCGAGAGCTGGCTCCCCGCGCCGCCCTCGCGCATCACCGGCAGGCGCACGGGATCGACCTTGAACTCGAGCACCTCGCGGTCGGGATCGTACTTCACGCCCGTCACGGCCATCTGCACGCTGTACGTCTTGGTGTTGTCGCGGAAGAACTCGGCCTCCCGACGATCGAAGGCCGCCGCGGCGGCAGCCCGGCGCGCCTCGAACTCCTGCGTGCTCTCGTACGGGTCGCGCACGATCTCCGGGCGCGGCGCGTTGAGCACCGAGAGCGCGCTCTGCGCGAACTCGGAAAGGACGCCCGCGAACTGCTGCGCGCTCACCGCCTCGGCGCGGTCGCTCGCCGAGGCGCCGGCGATCACCTCGCGCGTGCTGAGGCGCGCCGCGCCGGGGACGAGACCCGCGGGGCCGCCGCCGGGCGTGATCCCGGGGGCCGGGTTCGCGGCCGTGCTTGGGCGGTTCGGCGTGGTGGTTGGCGTGGTGGTCGGCGTGGCGCGGGGCGGAGGCGTCTGGCGGCGCGGCGTGGCCGCCTGCTGGCGCGCCGGTGCCTGGCGTGCCGGTGCGCTCGACTTCTGCGTGTTCGGCGTCGTCGTCGGGCGTGTCGGCGACGGCGTCGCGGCCTTCGCTGGCGCGGCCTTCGTCGGAGCGGGCTCGGCCGACGGCGGCGTCGCAGGCGCCGCAGCCGTCGTCGCCGCCACACGTCCTGCGGCCGTCCCCGGCTCGGCGTCGGTACAGAAGGGCTGCGCCGTCGGCGCGTCGGGTGCGTCAGCCGAGGAGACGATCACGAAGCACTTCACCGGCGAGAGCACCGCGTGCGAGGCGTTCGCGGCCCACGCGTTCATCGAGGCGAACGCGATGTTGACGTCGGCGCCGCTCGTGGCGGCGAATCCCAGGTCGCTGGCGTCCGCAGCATATGCCTTGGTCTTGTCGTGCCACGTCTTCTGGAGGCGCGCGAGGCGCGTCAGGTCCTGGCGGACCGCTTCGGCGACACGCGCCTTCTCACCGGCCAGCGCAGGGCGCTGGGCGA
>JAOUHR010000512.1 GCA_029884515.1 Gemmatimonadota bacterium | reverse complement strand
TCGACCAGCTCCACCTCGCAGGAGGGTTGGTGCGGGTGGAGCGGACGCGGCGACCCTATGCCGCCGTCCGCTCTCCTGCTATCCGGTCCAGGTCCTCGAGCCCGATGAGCACGTCCCGCGGCTTGGAGCCGTCCGGCGGCCCCAGGACGCCCGCGAGGTGGAGCTGGTCGATGATCCGCGCGGCGCGCCCGTAGCCGACCTTGAGCCGCCGCTGGAGCAGCGAGGTGGAACCGCCCTGATGCTGCACGCAGACCTCGGCGGCCTCACGGAAGAGCTTGTCGCGATCCCCCAGTTCCTCGGCGCTCTCCTCGCCGGCCCCGGCCTCGAGCGCCTCGCGTGCCCGCACGGCCTCGAGGATGTCGCCCTCGCTCGTGTGGTCCTCGATGGCGATGAGGCCCTCGGCTTCCATGGCCGCCTTCCGCGCGGCCTTCTTGTCCTTGTACCACTTCATCAGGCGCTCGGTGTCCTCGTTGGACAGGAACGCGGCCTGGAGCCGCGCCGGCTCGCTCTTGCCCGGCGGGATGAAGAGCATGTCGCCGTTGCCGAGCAACGACTCGGCGCCCATGCCGTCGATGATCGTGCGGCTGTCGATCTGCGACGCCACGCGGAACGCGATGCGACTGGGGAAGTTCGCCTTGATGAGGCCCGTGATCACGTTCACGCTCGGCCGCTGCGTGGCGAGGATCAGGTGGATCCCGATCGCGCGGGCCTTCTGCGCCAGCATCGCCAGCGGCGTCTCCACCTCCGAGGCGACGGTCATCATGAGGTCGGCGAGCTCGTCGATCACGACCACGATGTAGGGCAGCACGCCGCCCTTGTACTCGCGGTCCTCGAACCCGACGGTCGGATCCT
Source organism: Gemmatimonadota bacterium (assembly GCA_029884515.1). Taxonomy (GTDB): domain Bacteria; phylum Gemmatimonadota; class Gemmatimonadetes; order Gemmatimonadales; family Gemmatimonadaceae; genus Pseudogemmatithrix. The sequence goes on along the minus strand of JAOUHR010000512.1, from coordinate 1,314 downwards.
TCGGCTTCCGCATCGAGGCGCCGTTCCGGACCTTCGCGTTGAAGTCCTGGATGTTCCGCGCCCCGTTCTCCGCGAGGAGCGCGTAGCGCTCCTGCATCTCGAACACGGCCCACTTGAGCACCGCGGCCGCATCGCGATTGTCGGTCACGACCTTGTGCCGGAGGTGCGGCAGCTCGTTGTACACGGAGAGCTCGACCATCTTCGGGTCGACCATCAGGAAGCGGAGCGTCTTGGGCGTGTGCCGGTAGATGAGCGACGTGATGATGGTGTTCACCGTGACCGACTTGCCCGACCCGGTGGCGCCGGCGATGAGGACGTGCGGCATCTTGGCGAGGTCGGCGATCACCGCGCGCCCCTCGAGGTCCTTGCCCAGGGCGATCGGCAGCGCCATCGGCTTGTGCTGGTACTCCGGGCTCTCGATCATGTCGCGGAACGCGACCAGGTCGGGCGTCGGGTTCGGCACCTCGATGCCGACGGCGCCCTTGCCCGGGATCGGGGCGACCACGCGGATGCTCGGCGCCCGCATCGCGAGTGCGAGGTCGTTCGCGAGGTTCGCGAACTGCCGCACCTTCACGCCCGGGGCCGGCTCGATCTCGAACTGGGTGACCGTCGGTCCGCTCGTGCGGCCGGTGAGCGTGCCCTCGACCTTGAACGTGCGGAGCGATTCGATGAGCTTCGCGCCCATCAGGTCGAGCTGGGCGCGGTCGGCCTCGAGGTTGCGCTCCGGCGCCTTGGTGAGCAGTTCGGCGTTGGGCAGCTCGTCGGACTCGGGCGGGATCGTGGCGCCGGCCCTGGCACGTCCCTTCGCGCGCGCCCCGCGCCCGGCGGCGGGCCCCGACTCCCCCCCGGAGGCGTCGGCGTCATCGTGCAGTTCATCGACCACGGGTGGCAGTGGCGTGCGTGAGGGCGCCACCGGTGCGGTCGCCCCGGACGAGAGTCCCATGAGCGCGAGGTCCATCTCCGGCATCTCGTTCGCGTCCGGTTCGAGCGACTCGGCCTTGGTGAGTGCGGCCGGGTCCGCTGCGGCGCCCCCCGCGGCCCGCGGGACGCGCACCGAGATCACGGCGCGCACCGGATTCCACGCGAGCGTGATGACCGTGAGCGCGCTCACCGCGATGACGATGACGAACCAGGCCCCGCCGGTGCCCAGGGCCTCGGCGAGGTAGAAGCCGGCGAAGGAACCCCAGAGCCCGGCGAGCGGATCGGGCGTCCCGGCCGGGAGCATCCCGAGACGCGCGAGCCCGCTCGCGACCGGGATGATCACCGCGAGGCCGAGCGGCAGGAAGGTGAGATGCTTGCGCGAGGCTCCCTCGA
>JAOUHR010000105.1 GCA_029884515.1 Gemmatimonadota bacterium | reverse complement strand
CCGACCGCGGCGATGCTCGAGGTGCTCGACCCCGCACAGAACGCGACCTTCACCGACCACTACCTCAACCTGCCGTTCGACCTCTCCTCGGTGCTCTTCATCTGCACCGCGAACAACCTCTTCGACATCCCGCATGCGCTGCGCGACCGGCTCGAGGTGATCCGCATCGCCGGCTACACGGCCGAGGAGAAGGTGGAGATCGCCTGGCGCTACCTCCTGCCGCGCCTCTTCGACGACCACGGCATCAGCGACCACGACCTCCAGTTCACCGACGAGGCGCTCTCGCTGATCGCCAACCGCTACGCGCGCGAGGCGGGGCTCCGCACCTTCGAGCGGCAGATCGCCTCGCTCATGCGCAAGCGCGCCAAGCGGAAGGCGGAGGGCGAGACGGGCGCCTGGATCGTGGACGCCGCACGCATCGAGGCCACGCTCGGGCCCCCGCGCTTCGCGCCGGAGGCCGCCGAGCAGGAGCCGGAGATCGGCACGGTGACGGGGCTCGCGTGGACCACCAACGGCGGTGAGCTGATGACCATCGAGGCGCTGCTGATGCCGGGCACCGGCAAGCTCACGGTCACCGGCCAGCTCGGGGACGTGATGCGCGAGTCGGTGGACGCCGCATCGTCGTACGTGCGCTCGCGCGCGCGGGTGCTCCGCGTGGCCGACCCGGAGATGAAGTCGAGCGACCTGCACGTGCACTTCCCCGCCGGCTCCGTGCCGAAGGACGGGCCGAGCGCCGGCGTCGCGGTGACCCTCGCGATCGCCAGCGTGATGAGCCGCCGTCCCGTGCGGCGCGACGTCGCGGTGACCGGCGAGGTGACCCTGCGCGGGATGGTGCTCGAGATCGGCGGCGTGAAGGAGAAGGTGCTCGCCGCGTACCGCGCAGGGCTCCGGTCGATCGTGATGCCCGCCGCCAACGAGAAGGACCTCCGGGACATCCCGGCCGAGGTGCGCGCGGCGGTCACCTTCCGGTGCGTGGCGACGATGGACGAGGTGATCGCCGCGATGCTCCTCCCCGCGCGCCCGAACGGGTTCGCCGAGGACCTGCCGCTGTTCGACGAGGTGGCGCGCGCGGTGGCCGACGGGCCCTGAGGTGGCGCGCCCCTGGCAGGTGCGGCGCTCGCCGCGCCACGGCCGCGGCGTCTTCGCCGTGGCGACGATCCCGGCCGGCACGCGGATCATCGAGTACACCGGCGAGCTCATCTCCGAAGCCGAGGGCGAGCGGCGCTACCCCACCGCGCCTGACGGCCACGAGGAGCCGGAGCACACCTACCTCCTCACGCTCGACGGGCACCGGGTGATCGACGCGAACGTGGGCGGCAACGCGGCGCGGTTCATCAACCACTCCTGTGAACCGAATTGCGAGCCGATCGCGTATGGCGACCACATGTGGATCGTCGCCGCACGGGACATCAGGCCGGGGGAGGAGCTCGCGTACGACTACGCGATCGAGCTCGATGAGCGGCACACGCCCGCGCGCAAGCGGCGATTCCCGTGCGCGTGCGGCGCGCGGCGTTGCCGCGGGTCGCTGCTCAAGCCCAAGCGACAGCCGTTGCATCCGCTGGTGCGGCGCGCGATCGCGCGGTGGGGTCCGGAGGCGGGTGGCGTGGCGGACGCCCGATGACCAGCCTCTGGCAGGAGCTCCTGCTCAGCGTCCTGATCGGGACCGTCGCCGGCGGCGTCACCAACGCGATCGCCGTCTGGATGCTCTTCCATCCCTATGAGAAGCGCTTCGGCTTGCACGGCGCCATCCCGAAGAACAAGGTGCGCCTCGCCAGGAGCATCGGCCGCACGGTGGGCGAGAAGCTGCTCACGCCGAAGGACCTGCTCGACGAGCTCTCCCGCGCCGGGATCCGCGAGACGCTCGACGCCAAGCTGGCCGAGCTCGTCTCGCGCGCGCTCGACGTGGAGCGCGGGTCGCTCCGCTCCCTGCTGCCGCCGGCCGTGCTCGCCGAGGTGGAGGTGGCGCTCACCGCGCTCGCCCCCGCGGTCGCGGAGAGCGTCGAACGGCACGCGGCGACGCCGGCCTTCGAGGGGCAGGTGCGCGCGGCGGTGCGGCGGCTCCGCACGGAAGTGGGCGACCGCACCGTCGGGGAGGTGCTCACCGCGGCCCGGCGCGCCGAACTCGCGTCGCAGGCGGCCGTCCTGGCCACGGAGCTCATCGAGGAGAGCCGGAATGCCGACGAGCGTTCGGCGGCCGCGCGCATCGGCGACCTCCTCCTCCGGATGGCCGGCACCGACCGCACGCGCGGCTTCGTGGAGCGCACGGTCGCGGAAGCGCTCGGACGCGCGGAGCGCCGCAGCTGGGGCGACGTGCTCGACGCGATCGGCGAGGACATGGTGGTGCGCTGGATCCTCGACGCGGCGCAGTCGCCCCGCGCACACGCGCTGGCCGCGGATGGCGCGGCCAGCGGCGCGACGGCCCTCCTCGACAAGCCGCTCGGCCGGCCAGGCCGGTTCCTCCCGCCCGACGCCGCCGCGCGGATCGCCGCCGCGGCCGCACCGGCACTCTGGCAGTGGCTCGAGGACCAGCTCCCGCGCCTCGCGGAGCAGCTCGACATCCAGGCGATGGTCGAGCGGAAGGTGCTCGGCTTCAGCACCGCGCGGATCGAGGAGGTCATCCGGGGCGTCACGGACCGGGAGCTGCGGATGATCGTGCGGCTGGGCTACGTGCTGGGCGCGATGATCGGGCTCATGACGTTCGTGGCGGGGCTGCTGCTCGGGCGGTAGGCGCACCGGGAGCGCAGGCGCCACGCGGGAGAGCCGCCCGTCCGCCTACTCGTCCTTCGCGGCGCGCAACTCGTCCACGTCCGCGCGGAGCTCGACGATCGCCGCGGTGAACTCCGGCACGGTCTTCGTCGGGATGATCGCGGCCGGCGCGTTCCGGATCACCGACGAGAACTCCGGCACGTCGCTGAACGGCTTGTCCTCCACCAGCGCGAAGAGCCCGATGAGCACGACCACCGTGCCGCTCACCGTGAGCCCCGCGCGCCATCGGCCCGCACGGCTGAGCGCCGACGCGTTCGCCAGGTGCCAGGCGACGAGCGCGGAGAGGAGGGCGAGGTTCGCCACCGCACTCAACGTGCCGAGCACGCCATTGTCCGGCATCAGGAACTGGCCCCACGCGATCACGTCGCCGAAGAGGATGGCGAGGGTGGCCGCCGCCATCGCGATGAAGAGGTGCGCCACGAACCGGAACTGGCCGAGCGCGGCCCGCGCCGCGATGGCCCAGGTGCCCGCCCACACCACCGCGACGAGGAGGACGCCGAGCGCGAGCGTGAGCGCGTCGGTGGCGCCCGCGCGCGCGTAGTTGTCGAACCACGCATGCACGCCAAGCAGCACCAGCGTCGCGGCGATGAGTGCGAGGCGCACCGGCGTGCGCTCGTGCCAGCGTTGCGGTCCGGGCGATGCGTGCGCGGCCGCCAGGCCGCGGTGCAGGGGCAGCGCGGGCGGCAGCGGCTCGGCCTCGTCGCGGAAGCGGAGCAGCGTGCGTCCGACCGTCACCTCGGCTCCGCTGCGCAGGCGGATCCGCTCGGCGTCGCGATGCATGCTCGTGGCGAGCTTGTTCACGCTGCCCAGGTCCTCGATCACCAGCGATCCGTCCTCGTCCTCGACCAGCCGCGCGTGCCGCGCGTCGACGTGCGGGTCGTCGAGGATGAGCGCGTTCTCCAGCGAGCGCCCGATCGCGAACGGGAGCGCGTCCACGCGGAGCCGCTGCCGGACCTCGCCGGTGCGCGGGTGGACGACCTCGACGATCATCGCCATGCGACGAGCCCGAGGTAGCGTGTGGTGAGGCGTTCGATGTTCGCGAACGAGGCACCCGAGAGCGTGAGGGTGGAGACGAGCCCGTCGTCCGGGCGGCCGAGGAGTGCGACCTTGAGCACGGCGTCGTACAGCCCTTCCATCTTCCTCAGGGCGCGCAGGCAGAGCACGGCGCGCATCGGGGTCCCGGCGGTCGCGACGTTCCGCGTGGTGCACTTCCACCGCGTCACGTGCTTCTCGTTCCCCGAGGGCGTGTTGTCGTCGGCGAACCGCTGCGAGTAGAGCACGGAGAATCGCGGGCCGTTGAGCCCCTTGCTGTGCAGCGCCTCGTGCACGATCCGCACCACCCCCGAGCTCTGGTCGCCGTCGATGTACACCTCGTCGTCGGTGGCGCAGCGCTGCCAGAGCTGCTCGTAGAGCATCTCCTCGCCGCGCTCGGCACCGCCCCAGCAGCGGAACACCGGCGCCGGCTCCGTCACCACGCGGAAGGCACCCATGTCCACCATCGTCGCGTCGCCCTCGAAGAGCGAGCCGAGGTAGTCCTGCTGGTAGGCGGTGAGCTGTGCCGTGATGTCCTCGAGCAGGTCCGTGGAGGGCGTGAAGCCGGGCGCGAGCACGCGGCCGACGAGCGCGGTGGCCTGTGCCTCCGGCACGAGGAAGGAGCGCTGCTCGCCCATCGTGGAGACGTTCACGCCCACCACGCGCCCCGACTCGGTGATGGTCGGGCCGCCGCTCATCCCGGGATTGATCGAGCCCGTGAAGTGGATCTTGGGGTACAGCGTGTGCTTGAGGTTCCCGTTGTAGGTCCCCTCGACGATGCTGAGGCCGAGGTCGCTGGGGTGCCCGAGCGAGTAGAGCCGGTCGCCCTGGCGCGGCGTCACCGCACCGAGCGTGAAGTGCCGCGGCGACGCGAGGCCCGTGCGGATCACGGCGAGGTCGTGCACGACGTCCACCGCGACGACCTCCGCGACGTGCGCCGCGCCCTCGCGGTCCACGACCTCCACCCGGTAGTTCTCCGGTTCCTGGATCCGCTCGGCCACCACATGGTAGTTGGTGAGCATGAGGCCGTCGCCGCTCACGAAGAAGCCGGTGCCGATGGAGGCCTTGGCGTTCGACGAGGTCTCCATCACCTGGATCTTCAGGATGTGGTCGCTGTAGCGGGCGAACACGGTGGCGGTGGCGACGCGGGGGAGCGCGCCTCCGCTGTCGGCCTGCGCGTGGAGCGGCGTGGCGGCGGGAGCCGCGACGAGCAGGGCGAGCGCCACCCGTGTGGCGCGGCGCGTCACCGTCCGCCCTCGAGCCGCACCTTGTCCACCGCGAGCACCCGCTGCGTGATCGTGGCGGGCAGGTCCTCGTAGACCACGACGGGCCGCCCGTCGATCGTCTCGGCCGAGAGGAGGAGGTGTCGGCCGGCGGCCGTCCAGCGCCGCAGCGCGGAGCTGCCGCCCGTGTTCGCCGCGACCTTGAACCGGCGGCCGATGAGCTGCTCCATCGCGTCGCGGAACTCGGCGGCCTCCACCGCCGAGTCCCAGACGGTGACCCAGGCGATGCCCGCGCCGCGCGGCGTGTTCACCACCTGGTAGCGGTCGCCGTCCCAGCCCTCGGCAGCGCGCGAGGCGAGCCCGGCGTCCTTCAGGTGCTCGAAGAGGAAGAGGCGCGCCTCGAACTCACCGAGGTTCTGCTCGTACACGAGCGACCCCGTGCGCGGCGCACCGAGCGTGACGGTCGTCGGCAGGTCGGGCACGGAGTCGAGGTAGCGCTCGGGGTGCAGGACCTGCTCGGTGGAGCTCGCGAAGGGTGCCCACGGGTGGGCGTCGGGACGCGCTCGCTTGAACTGCCGGTTGAACTCCGCGCCGCTCAGGTACGGGAAGAGGAGCGTCTCCTGCAGGAGCGTCGGCGCGTTCGCGAAGAGCGGCATCGACGCCTGCGACGAGCGGATCATGTCGCGCACGCGGTCCCAGCCGCCCGGGAGCTGCATCCCGAAATCGGCACCGCCGAGCATCGTCGCCATCTGCTCGTACACGGCCTGGCCCTCGACCACGGCCTGCATCGCCACCTGCCGGTCGTTGTCGCCCTTGAGCGACTGCACCGAATCGAGCCGCACGTACTGGTCCTGCAGCGCGTGCACGAGCTCGTGGCTGATGGTGATGCCACGGATGTCGGCCGGCGCGTCCTTCACCACATAGAGGACCTTCGTGGCGGGGTCGTAGTAGCCGGCGACCTGCTCCGTGAGCAGGTCGAGCAGGAAGGCACGCAGGTCGAGCGTGTCGGGCAGCATTCCCAGGAGGCGGTACGCCTCCTGCGTGCCCGAGAGTTCGAGCGGCGAGAGCTGCTCGTTGAACTGTTTCTCCAGGAAGGCGCGCACCTCGTCCCGGGTGCGCTCCTCGAGCTTGGGCGGCGTCTTGAACGTGAGCCCCGACGACTCCTCGATCTCGGGGATCGCCCGTCGCACCTCGGACTGGTAGGGCCCCACGTAGCCGGTCCTGTCACCGGCGCACGCGGCGGCCAGCAGGAGCCCCGCGACGCCGGCGGCGCGCGGGAACGGGAAGGATCGGCGCTGCGTCATCCCATGATGGTAATGAGGTACCAGTCGATCAGCGCGTCCCCCCATAACAGCGTGAGGGCGCCGGCGGGGGCGAGGAACACGCCGAACGGCACGAGCGGCACCTCGAACGCCTCGCCCCGCCGCTTCGCGCGGATCGCGCCGAGCGGCAGGACCACGGCGAGGAACACCCCTGCGCCGATGAGGGAGGCCACGAACACGGTGAGCAGGCTCCGCGCCGGCCCCACCATCGCGCCGACGAACGCCATCAGCGTCACGTCGCCCTGCCCCATCGCCTCCTTGCCGAGTGCGACCTCGCCCAGCCAGCCGACGATGGCGATGAATCCGGCGCCCACGCAGGCGCCGAGGAGCGCGTCCCACGGGCCGGCGAACGGCCCCTGGTCTCCGGCGAAGAGCGCGACGACCGGCATGACGAGCGCGAAGAGGAACCCGGTGACCGTGAAGCCGTCGGGGATCACGTA
>JAOUHR010000511.1 GCA_029884515.1 Gemmatimonadota bacterium | reverse complement strand
CGTCGCGGCCACCACGCCGGATGGTGAGGTCCGCCGTCTCGCCCACGCGGAGGTCGAGGAGCTCGGCCTCCCAGTCGTACGAGTTGTGGATCATCCGGTCGCGCGACTGGACGATCACGTCGCCGGGCCGAAGGCCCGCGTCCGCTGCGGGGCTGGCCGGCACGATCTGCTCGATCACCGCGCCCGCGTTGAGCGTGCCGCGGCCGCCGGCGGCCGGCGCCTGCGCCAGCTTCACGCCGATCCACGGGCGTCGCACGCTCCCGTGCGCGAGGAGGTCCTCGGCCACCCGCCGCGCGCGGTCGATCGGGATCGCGAAACCGAGGCCGATGGAGCCACCCGAGGGCGAGTAGATCGAGCTGTTCACGCCGATCACCTCGCCCGCGGCGTTGATGAGCGGACCGCCGGAGTTCCCGGGGTTGATCGACGCGTCGGTCTGGATCATGTCCACGTACACGCCCGGCCCATCACCGCGACCCGTGAGGTTCCGGCCCACGCCGCTCACCACGCCCGCCGTCACGCTGGGCTCGGAGTTGCCGAGCAGGAACCCGTACGGGTTGCCGATGGCCACGACCCACTCGCCGATGAGGAGGCCCCGCGAACTGCCAATCGGTGCCGTGGGAAGCCCGCTCGCGTCGATCTGCAGCACGGCGAGGTCGTTCAGCTCGTCCTCCCCCACGACCTTCGCCGGGTACGTCGTGCCGTCGCGCAGGGCGACCGAGACCTTGCTGGCGTCGGCGATCACGTGGGCGTTGGTGACGATCACGCCGTCCTGCCGCACCACGAATCCCGACCCGATGCCCGCCGCGACCTGGTCGGCGGGGCGCTGCCCGAAGAAGAGGTCGAAGGGCGACGCGGTCGCGCGCTGCACGCGCTCGGTCTGGACGGTCACCACGGACGGCGCCACGCGCGCGACCGCCTCGGTGATCGCGGTGCGGCGCGACGCATTGATCGCCGCGGGCGACGGGTCGACGGTCGGCAGCGCCGCCGAGGCCGGCGTCTGCGCGATCGAGGGGCTCGGGCTCGCACCCTCGCACGCGGCGAGCGCCGCGAAGACCAGCGGGCAGAAGGCGGAGGCGCGCAGTCTCATCGCCACGTCACTTGGTGCGCCGCGGCTTTGCGCGGCGGCTCACGTCGCCGAGGAACCGGTCGATGCCCCGATCGGTGAGCGGGTGCTGGAGGAAGCTGCGCAACGTCGCGGGGTGCACGACGGCCGCATCCGCGCCGGCGACGGCCAGCTCGGCGAATCGTGTCGCACTGGGCGGGCCAGCGACGACCACGTCGCACTCGACGTTCGAGCGCTCGAACGCGGCACGAAGACCGCGGATCACCTCATCTGCCGAATACCCCACCGCATCGAGCGCGTCCACCGGCACCACCACATGCTTGGCCCCGGCGCGGGCGGCGAGGATGCCCTGGGCGGTGGAGTGCACGAAGGTCGCCGCGCAGCGCACGCCGTCCGCGTTCAGCCGCCGCATGGCGGGAAGGGCGTCGTCCACGAACGGGATCGCCACGATCAGGTGCTCGGCGATCTTGAGGAGGGCCTTGCCCTGCCGGTAGATCTCCGCCGCGTCGAGCGAGGGCACACTGGCGAAGATCGGCAGCGGCGCGCGCTCGGCCAACTCGGTGAGGACCTCGCGCGGATCCGCCTGGGGGAGCTCCGAGGCGAGCACCGCCGGCGTGGCCACGATCCCGTCGAGGAGGCCGGCGTCGGCCGCCCACTGGATCTCCTGCGGGGCCACGGTGGCGAGATAGAGGCGCATCAAGTGCTCAGGTAGAGACCAGGGGGATACGAGACTTCCTCGAGACAGAGCCCCATCGCGGGTGCCGGTGGAGAGACCTCCTCGTTGTCTTGCGCATCGAGCAGGGCGGTGAACTCCTCCTTCGGCCGCTTGCCGCTCGCCACGTCCAGCATGGTGCCGACGAGGAACCGCACCATGTGGTGCAGGAACCGGTTCGCCGTCACCTCGAACACCAAGCCCGCGTGGGCCGCCGGATCGCTCCGGCGCCACCGGGCGAGCCGTACCTCACACTTGTGATCATCGTCCTCGTGCGCGGTGCCGCGCACCGCGAAGCCCCGGAATGTGTGTGCTCCCAGCAGGCGCTCCGCACACCAGTCGAGCCGCTCGTGGTCGAGGTCACGGGTCCAAGGAAGCGCCCATCGCCGCCTGAAGGGCG
>JAOUHR010000104.1 GCA_029884515.1 Gemmatimonadota bacterium | reverse complement strand
CTCACGGCGCACGCCGCGTCACGGGCTCCCCGATTCCTCGAGCCCGGCCAACCAGTCCGCCGCCCACCGCAGTGCGGCGCGCGGGTCGGCGAATCGCGCCGGATGGCGCTCCACCAGCCGCGCGGCAATATCCCCGACGGAGCGCGTGCCATCAGCCAACGCGAGTGCATCGCGGTGGACCGCCAGCGACTCGGTGACCGGCGGCACGAACGTCGCCGTGCGACGGAGGAGGCGCTCGGGCGACCGCAGCAGGTCCGGAAGGTTGTTCTGCTTTTGCCGCACCGGCGCGAACCGCCCGTCACCGGCGGTGACCGTCGTGTCCCAGGCCCAGACGTACTCCGCGCCGTCGTGCACCGCCCGCATCCGCACGGCGATACCGTCGCCGGGCACGACGGCGATCGACTGCTCCAATGGGAACCAGCTCGCGTCGTAGATCATCCGCTCCGCCTGTGGCCCCGTCGCATAGGTGATCCCGGGCGCGAGTTCCGCCTCGAACGAGCCCACGAATCCGTCGAGAAGCCCGGCGGTCTCCACCACCCACTCGGACGTGCCGTCCACGCTGAGTGCCGTGAAGCGCGCGAGGTCGAGCTCGGCCCAGGTCGCCGTCGGTGCGAGGGGCCGCGCGTCGCGCGCGCGCACCGGTCGCCAGCCGCGCCGCGCCTGGGCGATCACGGCGTCGAAGCGGATCCCGTGCGCGTCGTCGACGATGCGACGCTCCTCCTCGTGGAGCTTGGAGGGCGCCTGCGCCGGCGTGAGCTGCAGCCGGTCGCGCGCGGGGATCATCCGGGCCCCGGCCGAGAGGTGCCGCGCGCGCGCATCGAGCAGCGACGGGAGCCGCTGGGTGAAGAGCGGCGAGGCGCCGCGCATGTCCTCGATGCACACGTCCGCCCGCGCGGGGAGGGTGACGCGCGTGGAGAACCCCGTCAGGAAGGTGATGCGGTCGGCGACGCCGTTCGCCGCGGCGAATGCCGGCCCCAGCGCGACGACGTCCTCCGGCTCGATCGCGTACACGTGCGCGGCACCCAGGCGCGCCGCGTGCACGGCGAAGTAGCCGAAGCCGGTCCCCAGTTCCACCACGACGTCGCCGGGCCGGATCACCGCCCGCATCGCCGCGACGTACGCCTCGGTGCGCCGCCGGTCGGCGATCATCGCGAGGTAGTCCGTGAGGGTGTACATCGCGGCCGCCTACTCGCGCGCCCCGGGACGGATCACGGCGAGTCCGCGTGCCTCGAGGTCGCGCACGAGCGCGGTGAGGTCCCGCGCGGCCCGGTCCTCCTCCACGTCGAACTCCGCGACCACTGCGGCCACCACCGCGGCGAAGGGCGTCGGCTCGGCGAGACGTCGCCAGACCGCCGAGCCGACCGCGTCGAGGCCATAGTAGACGCCGTCGCGCATCGAGAGGATCACGGTCTCGCCCGACAGGTCGGCGGAGACCTGGTCGGCGGCGAGTTGGAGCAGGTCCGTGGGATCGAGCGGGCTCGGGGGCGCCCCATCACCGGCGTGGCCCGTCATCGCCGTGCGGTGGCAGGGATCATGGGTGGCAGTCTACATTCGCACGTAGGACACCCGCAATCGGAGTGCGCATGCCCGCTCGCCCATCGCCCGCCGCCACCAACGCCACCCGCCGCGTGGTCGTCGCCGTCGCGCTCGGACTCCTTGCCGACGCGGGCGTGCGGAGCACGGCGGCGGCGCAGGCCGCCCCCGATCCCGCACTCGCCGCCGCCAAGGCCGCGTGGGAGCGCCACCCCGCCGACGTCGACTCGATCGTCTGGTACGGACGTCGCGTCGGCTACACCGGCGACTTCCCCGCGGCGATCGCGATCTACACGGAGGGGCTCAGGCTCCATCCCGACGAACCCCACCTCCTGCGGCATCGCGGGCACCGCTACATCTCGGTGCGCGACTTCCCCGCCGCGATCGCCGATCTCGAGCGCGCACGCGCTGCGGTCGCCGGTCAGCCGGACGAGGTCGAACCCGACGGCCAGCCGAACGCGCGCGGCATCCCCACCAGCACGCTGCACTCGAACATCCGTTACCACCTCGCGCTCGCCTACTACGTCACGGGTGCATACGCACGGGCGCTGCCGATCTGGGCCGAGGACGCCCGCACGGCCGGCAACGTCGACCAACGCGTCGCGGCGACCTACTGGTGGGTGCTCACGCTGGCGCAGCTCGGGCGGTACATGGAGGCCACGCGGACGCTGGCCCAGGTGCGCACCGACTGGGACGTGATCGAGAACGGCTCCTATCATCGCCTCCTACTCTGGATGAAGGGCGAGATCACCGAGGATGCGCTGCTCCCGCCGACCGCGAGTGTGCTCGAGCGCCAGACCATCGGGAACGGGATCGGGCAGTGGTACGCGGCGACGGGACGGAGGATGCAGGCACGTGCAGCCTGGGACGCGGTGCTCGCCACGGGCCCTTCGGCGAGCTTCGGCTACATCGCGGCCGAGCAGGCGGTCGCTCGGCTGGGCGCGCGCTGAACCCCGCGCTCCCTCCGAGCGCGCCCGGCGAGCGGTGACCGTCCCGCCATCCCGTTCGTCTCCAGTTGACCAAGGCCCGTTGCCACAGTAGGTTACGGGGCTGTCCACAAACGGTGCGTCCCAGGCTTCCGGCGAGTGCCGGGCCGCGCACCACTCTCCGCCCGCGTCGGCAACCCGCGGGGGGCGATCACGACCAAAGGGAGGATTGCCGCATTGTCTCGTGAATACGAGGCGGTGTACATCTTCGATGCAGCACTCGAAGACGCCGCCATCGCCGAGAAGCTGGAGAAGCATCACGCTCTCCTCGGCACGACCGACCCCATCGCGCTCGACCATTGGGGACGTCGCCAGCTCGCCTACAAGATCGGCTCGAAAGAGACCGGCTACTACGTCGTCGCGCGGTTCACCGCCGAGGGCAAGGTGCTGCCGGAGTTCGAGCGCGCCCTCAAGCTCGACGACGGGGTGGTGCGCTACCTCATCTCGGTGCACGAGCACGAGCTCGGCGCCCCGCCGATGACCGAAGAACAGCTCGCCGCACGCAAGGCGCGTGATGGCGACGATGACGACGACGAGGACTAGCCCATGCGCCGACCCAAGAAGACCTGCCCGGTGACCGAGGCGGGCATCCGATTCATCGATTACAAGGACGAGCGGTTCCTCTCGCGCTTCGTGACGGACAACGGGAAGATCCTGCCCAGCCGCCTGAGCGGGGTGGATGCCCGTCACCAGCGGCAGCTCTCCAAGGCCATCAAGAAGGCGCGGTATCTCGCCCTCCTGCCGTACGTGCGCAGCCAGTCGGCGCAGTAGCCGGCGGTGAGCGCGGTGCAGGCGGCGCCGGACGCAACGGTGGAGCGCGCGCCAGGCGCCGAGCCGCTCCGGGAGCAGGGCTGGAAGCTCCCGATCCTTGCGGCGGTGTTGTTCCTCGTACTGCCGGCCACCCCGATCTTCCGGATCGTGGTGCCGGTGGAACAGACGGTGGTGGTGCTGGCGCCGGTGTTCGCGGCGGTCGCCCTGGCGGGGTGGCGAGCGGGCGGACGGGGGCCGCTGGCGGCGGTCTGGGCCGCGTTCGCGGTCTGGGTGTTGTGGCAGCCGGGCAACGCGGTCTCGTCGTTCGCGATGCTCGCCCGGGGGTGGGGCGCGATCCTCGCGGCCGCGTTCGGAACGCTGTTGCTCGTGCCGGTGGGGGAACGGTTCCTCAGCAAGGCGCTGCTCGCGCTGGCGGCAGCGCTGGTGGTGGGCGGGTTGTTCGTGGTGTTCGCGCCCGGCGGTGCGGCGGGCGCGTATGAGATCTTCGCGGGGGAGATCGGCCGCCGGGCGGCGCTCTCCACGCAGCAGTGGCAACAGATGACGGGCACGACCGAGTGGCAAGGCTTCATCCAGCAGAACCCGGATGCCGGGACGCTGGTGCAGGAAGTGGACCGCCAGCTGGCGGAGCTCCCGGCGCTGGGGCGCCGGCTCTTCCTGGCCCTGCTGGCATTGCAGTCGCTCGCGGCGATGGCGCTCGGATGGGCGGTGTACCATCGCGTGGGGCGGGCCCGGCTGGGACCGCCGCTCACGCGGTTGCGGGACCTGCGCTTCGACGACGCGCTCGTGTGGGGAGTGGTGGTGGGGCTGGTGATCGTCGTGCTCCCGTCCTCCGGGGCTCTGCGCACGTTCGGCATCGACCTGTTGGTGTTCTTCGGCGTCCTCTACGCGATGCGTGGCATGGGCGTCATCATCTGGTTCCTGGCGCCGGGCCGGTGGATGATGGGGTTCCTGACCATCTTCACCCTGTTGTTCTGGCACATCGTCGGGATCGCGGCGGCCGTCCTCGGCCTCCTCGACACATGGCAGGACTGGCGCCGCCGACCGCGGCCGACATCACAACGTTCGGAGTGATCATCATGGAAGTCATTCTTCGGCAGGCAGTGGACAACCTCGGGCATCCGGGCGACATCGTGGACGTCTCCTCGGGGTACGCGCGCAACTTCCTCCTGCCGCGCGGCGTGGCGTACGAGGCGACGCCCGGCAACAAGAAGCGCATCGCCCAGGAGAGGGAGCGGCTCGAGGCCGCCGAGAACGCGCGCCGCGACGCCGCGGCCGGCGTGGCGAAGCGGCTGGAGGAGGTCTCGCTCACCTTCTCAGCCAAGGTCGGGGAGGAAGGCAAGCTCTTCGGCTCCGTGACCGCGAGCGACATCGCGCACCAACTGGAGGCGCTCGGGTTCGAGCATGTCGAGAAGCGCATGATCGACCTGCACGAGCCGATCAAGGCGCTTGGCGTCTACAAGGTGCCGGTGCGGCTCCACGCGGACGTGAAGCCCGAGATCAAGGTCTGGGTCATCAAGGCCTAGTCGCACGCGCGGGATGCCGGACAGGAGGCGGCCGCGCGCATGCGCGGCCGCCTCCTTGCGTTCCCCCTTCGGGTTCCAGTGCCCGCCGAAGGCCCTCGCCAAGGGCGCGACGTGCTTGCGGTCCCCCGCGCACGCGGGAACCTTTCGGCGATACTCGGGTTCGCACTTCTACTCGCCCGTCACCCTCCCTGATGGTCACTGCCCCCGCTCAAGTCCTCCAGTCCGCCCGGCGCGCGGCCTCCCTGCTCCTGGATCGCAAGGCGAACGACGTCGTGCTGCTCGACCTCCGTCCGGTCACCGACATGACGGACTTCTTCGTGGTCGCGAGCGGAACCTCCGACACGCATGTGCGGGCCACGGCGGGCCATGTGATGGAAGTGCTGAAGCAGGAGGGTCTCGGGGTACACTCGGTGGAAGGACTCGAACAGGGCCGGTGGGTGCTGCTCGACTACGTGGACTTCGTGGTCCACGTCTTCCATCCCTCGCTGCGTGCGTTCTACCAGTTGGAGCGACTCTGGGGCGACGCCCCAGCCCTGCAGGTCACCGCGTAGGAGTCCCCATGCGTCGCCTCGCCCCACTCGTCCTCCTCGGCCTCGCCGCCGCTGCCACGCCCCTCGCCGCGCAGAGCGGGTACTTCGGGCAGAACCACGTCCAGTTCCGGACCTTCAAGTGGGAGATCCTGGCGACCGAGCACTTCGACATCTACTACTATCCCGAGCTCGCCGACGTCGCGACGTACACGGGGCAGATGGCGGAGCGTTCCTACGCGCGGCTCAAGACGCTGATCGGCCACGAGTTCAAGGAACGCAAGCCGATCCTCATCTACGGCTCGCGCGGGGAGTTCGGGCAGAACAACGTCACGGGTGACCTCGGCGAGACCACGGGAGGCGTGACCGACGCCCTCCGCCAGCGGAACATGTTCTTCTTCGCCGGCGACCTCGGCGAGGCCGAGCACGTGCTCACGCACGAGATGGTGCACGTGTTCCAGTACGACATCTTCGCGCGCGGCCGCGCCGGCTCCGGCCTGCAGCAGCTCGCCCAGGTGAATCCGCCGCTCTGGTTCGCGGAGGGGATGGCGGAGTACCTCTCGGTGGGTCCGCACCACCCCTACCTCGATTCCGTCATCCGTGATGCGGCGCTCAACGGGAGCATCCCGAGCATCGAGCAGATGACGACGCGGCCGGACCTCTTCTTCCCGTATCGCTTCGGCGAGTCGATCTGGGGGTACGTCGGGAAGCGCTGGGGGGACGCCGTGATCGGCGAGATCATGCAGGCGACGCCGAGTCTCGGCGTCGACCGCGCGTTCCGGCGCTACATCGGCATGGACCTCGACGAGCTGAGCGACGAGTGGAAGGAGGACATGCAGACGAAGTACCTGCCGCAGATCGCCGAGCTGGAGCGGCCACGCAAGATCGGCAGTCCGCTGCTGAACGCGAAGCGCACCGGCGGCGTGATCCCCGTCTACGTCGCGCCCGCGCTCTCGCCCGACGGCAAGCAGATCGCGTACATCTCCACCGGCAGCCTGCTGCGCGCCGAGGTCTTCCTCGACCTCTACCTCGCCGACGCCACCACCGGCAAGCGCCTCAAGCGGCTCACCAAGAGCACGCTCAACCCCGAGTTCGAGGAGCTGCGCTACGCGTACTCGCAGGGGTCCTTCTCGCCCGACGGACGGCTCTTCGCCTTCACGGCGCAGCGGAAGGGCAAGGACGTCCTCTACATCTATGACCTGCGGCGCAAGCAGGTGAGCCGGCGCCTCGACACGCCGCTGCAGCAGATGATCGGCCCCTCCTGGTCGCCCGACGGGCGGAAGATCGTGTTCAGCGGACTCGAGGGGGGTCTCTCCGACCTGTACACCATCGACGCGGACGGCAAGAACCTCGCCCGCCTCACGCACGACGCGTACGGCGACCTCATGCCGCAGTGGTCGCCGGACGGCCGGTACATCGCCTTCGTGAGCGAGCGCGGCCCGCAGACCGACCTCAAGACGCTGCGGTTCGGCGCCTGGCGCATCAGCGTCCTCGACCTTGAGCAG
>JAOUHR010000001.1 GCA_029884515.1 Gemmatimonadota bacterium | reverse complement strand
CAGTACCGCGGGCACGCCCGTGCGCTCGGTGGCGCGCGTCGAGAGCACGCTGCCGGCGAGGAGCAGACCGGCGAGCGAGAGGAGGAGTGCGGTGGCGATGGGCTCGTTCATCGCTGCCAATATGCCACGCCGCTCGACCCCGGGCGCGCACGAGCGCAGATTCTTCGCATGCTCACTCATGCACCTTCCTGGACACGATGCGTCGTCATCGCGCTCGTGCTGCTCGCGGTCCCCTCCACGACAACCGCCCAGCAGTGCGACTGCGCCGCGCCGGTGCTTCCGGTGCGCTGGTCGGTGTTCGCCAGCGTCGCCGGCGCGGGGATGCAGACGGCGACCATCAACGCCCACCTCGCGCCGCAGGGCTACTTCGCGCTCTCGAGCGACGCCGTCGGCTTCTCGCTCGGCGGCTTCACGTCGTTCGGCCCGCTGCGACTCGGCGTCGAGCACGTCCGGCTCGATGCGGGCGAGGAGAGCACACCCGGCGGCCGATCGGCGCGGCTCGAGGCACGCTACTCGATGTTCACCGTTGGCTGGGACCTCCGCCCTCGCGGTCGGTTGAGCATCGCGCCAACGCTCGGCGTGGGTCGCGGATCGTACGTGGTGACCGTCGGCGACCGGAGCGGCACCGCGGTGGCGCCGTCGCCGCCGCCGACCTTCGACGAGATCCTCGCCGACCCCGGGCGGTCGAGCCGCATCGGCGGCGCGCAATGGGTATTCGAGCCCATGCTCGCAGCGGACCTCCTCGTCGTACGGTCGGAGCGCGCGGGCCGCGGCATCACGCTCGGACTCCGGGCCGGGTATCGCGTCGCGCCCAATCGTCCGGACTGGGAGTACCGCGGCAAGGCGGCCGCGGGTGGACCGGTGGATCAGGCGAAGGGCCCGATCCTGCGACTCACGTTCGGCGTCGGCGGCCGCTGACGACGGCGGCGAGCACCTCCGCCACGCCGGTGACCATCACGGCCGGCGAGAAGCGCGCGACGGCATCGGCATAGGCGCGCGCCACGATGGCATCGCGCGCGTCGGGTGTGAGCGCGCGCACGGTGCGCACCGCCTCCGCCAGCGTGGCGGGATCGCCCGGGGGCGTAAGCCAGCCGGTGCGGGTGGCTTCGTCGGCGGCGGTGATGATCTCGCGCACACCGCCCGCGTCAGCAGCGATGACCGGATGCCGCGCGAGCATCCCCTCCACCACCACGCGCCCGAACGGCTCGGGCTCCACCGCCGTGTGCACCACCACGTCGGCGGCGCGCAGGAGCGCGGGGACGTCCTCGCGCTCGCCCAGGAACCGCACGCGGTCGCTCACGCCGAGCTCCTTCGCCTGGATGCGGATGGTCTCCGCGTACCGGTCCTCGCCGAAGAGCGCGCGCCCGATGATCCAGGCGGTGGCATCCGGCAGCGCCTCGAGCGCCGCGACCAGCACGTGCTGGCCCTTCCACGGCGCCAGACGGCCGCAGGCGGCGATCACGAACGCCCGCTCGTCATGCGTGGCGGCGCGGAGCGCTCGGCACTCAGCGTCGGTGACCGCGTCATACGGTGCGCTGGGGATGCCGTTGTACACCACGTGCACGAGACCCGCCTTCCCGCCGGCGTCGCGGAACGCGGCTGCCGTCGCCTCCGAGTTCACGATCACCGCGGCCGCGCGGCTGTTCGCGAGCATCACGGCGGCCTTGATGTTCGACGCGCTGAAGTGCGCCGTGGTGAGGATGTCGTGCAGGTGCCAGACCACCGGACGCCGCGCGATGAGCCCCGCTGCCGCCGCGACGACGAACGCCTTCTGCGTGTTCGCGTGGATGACGTCCGCCTCGCGCGCGGGCTCGGCGAGTTTCGTCGCGAGCCGTGCGACGTCGACCAGCGCGCCGATGCCCGGTGCGGCGGACTCGCGCCGTGTGGCGCCCAGCGCGCCGAGCGGCTCGACCGTCACCGGCACGGCCCGCGCCTCGAGCGCGGCGCGGAACGGCCCGTCGGAGAGCAACGCGACGCGCCGCTCCCCATCCCAGCCGCCGACGAGGTCCAGCAGCATCCGCTCGGCGCCGCCGAGTACGGCGGTGTGCGAGACGAAGAGGGCGCGCGGAGCGCTCACGCGAGGCTTGTGTAGAGCGTGGCGACCTGCCGCGCGACGACGCTCCAGTCGTAGCGTTCGCACGCGAAGGCGGCACAGGCGGCGGCGTCGGGGAGCTGCCGCGCGCCCGTGAGCGCCTCGGCCAGTCCCGTGGCGATCGCGCCAGGCGTCGCGTCCTGCAGGATCATCGCCGGCGAGAGGTCCTCGACCGTCTCGGGTAGCCCGCCCACCGGCGTCACCATCACCGGGGTTCCCGCAGCGAGCGACTCCGGCACGATCAGGCCGAAGCCCTCGAGCGCGACGGTGGGCACCACCGTGAGCGTCGCGGCGCGGTATGCGAGCGGGAGTTGTTCCTCGGGCAGGCGCCCAAGCAGGCGCACGGCGTCACCGACGCCGTGCGCCCTGATGCGGGCATCCAGCGCCGCTGTCTCGGGACCCTCGCCGGCAATGAGCACCAGCACATTCGGCACACGCGCACGCAACGCCGGCATGGCCTCGACGAGGCGGTCCACCCCGGTGCGGCGCACGAGACGCCGCACGGCGAGCACGATCGGCCGGTCGGCGGGCCACCCCAGCGCGGCGCGCGCGGCGGCACGATCGGGAAGCGAGGCGAACCGTTCGGTGGACACACCACCCGGGATCACGTGGATGCGATCCGCGCGCACGCCGAACTCACGCTGCAGCAACGCGCTGAAGGCGCGCGAGAGCACCACACACGCATCCGCACGGCGATAGACGGCGCGCTCCAGCGTGCGGCGCATCGCGAAGGAGAGCGCGCCGTGCCCCTCCGCGCGCGACTCGGCCGACCAGGGCCCGTGGAAGTGCACGACGAACCGATGGGCCGGCAGCCCGAGCAGGCCGAGGCCATACGGCGCGAAGTGTGAGACCAGGAGCGCGCCGGGATGTTCTGCCAGCGCCGCGCGCGCAGTCCGTCGGACCGCCCTCAACCGCGTGAGCATCGACGCGCCTTCGGGCGCGAAGGCGCGCACGGCACCGGCGGACTGCTGCGCCACCTGCGCGTTCCCCACCACGAGCCCCTGCGTGCCGATGCCGAGCGCAGGCAGGCGTCGCGTGAGTTCAAGGAAGACCCGCTCGAGTCCGCCGGGGCGAGCCATGTGCCATCCCGCGCCGACCTGCACGGCGAAGAGCGCCGCCTCGCGCGTGGCCGGTGGCGTGCCAGCGACGTTCACGCGACGCACTCGCGCACAACGCGCAGGTGCTCGGCGGCGATCCGGTCCCACGCGTACCGCTGCGATCCCTCGGCGGCCGCCGCACCCATCCTCGCACGGAGCCCCGCATCGTCACGCAACCGGGCGACGTGCGCGCGCAGTGCGTCGGCGCCCCACTCGCTCAGGAACCCGTTCACGCCGTCGGTGATCAGGTCCTCCGTGCCATTGATGGCGTGTGCGACGATCGGCAGTCCCGACGCCGCCGCCTCGAGCGTGACGAGCGAGAACGCCTCGTAGCGCGAGGGAAAGAGGAGGAAGTCCGCGGCCTGGTACCAGGACTGCGGCTCGCGCGACATCCCGGCGAACCGCACCTGCGCGGCCGCGCCCACGCGTGCGGCGTGCTCGCGCATGGGCGCCTGGTTCCCCGCCCCGACCACCACGAGGTTCGAGTCCGGCACGCCGGCGACGGCCGAGATCGCGTCGCGCAGGCCCTTCCGCTCCCAGTCCCCGCCGAGGAAGAGCGCGAGGCACCGGTCGGTGGGGAGGTCGAGGCGATGCCGGAGGGCGCGGCGCGCCGAGGCGTCCACAGGATGGAACACCGCGTGGTCCACGCCGTTCGGGATCACCGTGATGCGCGCCGGGGGGACGCGGTAGTGCTCCTCCAGCTCCCGGGCCACGCCAGTCGACACCGCGATCACGCGACGCAGGCGCTGGGCACCATACGCGCGCCGCTCGTCCTTCACAAAGCGCGCTTGCACGACGGACTGCAGGAGCCCCTTGAGCACGCCGCCGCCGCGGAGCCCGCCGAACCGCGCCGTGAACGCGGCCTGGCAGAACTGCGCCGTGATGAGGTCGGCCTCCGGCGCGGCGGCGCCGATGCTCTGGAGCAGCTGCGATCCCGCGCGCACCGCCGCCCGGGCCGCGGCGCGCGCGAAGAGCGTGCTGCTGAGCACGGCCGGGCGGCCCGGCACCGCCACACGCGAGAACTGCACGCGCACGCCAGGCAGCTCGCAGACCCGTGCGACGACCGTGAGGTCCACCTCGGGGGCGAGGCGGGTGAGCACCTCGGCGGCGGCACGCTCCTGACCGCCGTGCCGGTGCACTTCGTGTGCGACGAAGGTGAGGGAAGGCATCAGGGAAACGTACGGTAGAGGGCGAGTGTCTCGGCCACCATCCGCTCCACCCGGAACCGCGCGAGTCCCTGCTGCGCGGCGGCGGCCCACCGCGTACGCTCGAGGGGATCGGAAAGCAGGCGCTCGAGCGCCGCCGCGAGCGCGGGCACATCGAGCGACGGCACGAGCACGCCGGCCGCACCGTCGTCGAGCGATTCGGGCACGCCGTCCACCGCGGCCGCGACGATCGCGCATCCAGCCGCGCGCGCCTCGCCGATCACGATCGGGAACGACTCGCGTCGCGAGGCGAGCACGAAGATGTCCGCGGCGCGCAGGAAGGGGACGGGATCGCGCTGGAAGCCGTGGAAGGTGATGCGGTCGCTCACCGGCCCCTCGCGTGCGATGCGCTCGAACCGAGACCGCTCGGGCCCGTCGCCCACGAGGTGCAGGTGCGCGCCGGGAACGTGCGCCGCTACCGTGGCGAAGGCCGCGAGCAGTTCGTCGATGCCCTTCCGCGCGTTCATTCCCGCGACCGTCACCACCGCCGGCTTGGCGATCGGCGCCGGCGCGACCGTCTCCGCGGCCGGGAGGCGCGGGCTCCCGATGGTGCCGTTCAACACCACGCGGAGCCGCCCGGCCGGAACCCCCTTGGCGCGCATCGTCTCCCGCACGTCGGTGCCGCAGCAGAGCACCACGTCGGCGAACCCCATCAGGCGCGCGCTGCGCTGGTAGACGTTGTGCACGTGGCCGACGAGGAGTGGCGGCCGTCCGCCCCGCACCGCGCGCGCGAGCATCACGCCGGTCATCATGTGCGCGTGGATCACATCCGGGCGCTCCTCGCGCAGCAGCGCCCGCAGGCGCCGCGTGGCGGCGAGCAGCGTGAGCGGGCGCCGCGTCTGGTCAAGCGCGTGGTGCGGGATGCCCCATTCCGCCAGCCGCGATTCGAACTCGCCGCCGCCCGACGCGACCGCGACCGCGTGGCCGAGCTGCCGCTGGCCCCAGGCCAGGTCCATCGCGGTGTTGATGATCCCGTTGCCGAGTTCACGCACGGTGTTGAGCACGTGGAGGATGCGGAGCGGCCGGTCCGCCATCACGCCTCCGGCATCGCGAAGGAGAGCACCGCGTCGGTCACGCCATGTGCGTAGCGCTCGGCAGAGAAGTCCAGCGCACGGCGGCGCGCGGCGGCCCCGCAGTGCGCCGCCAGCGCGGGGTCGTCGAGGAACCGGAGGACCGCGCGCGCGAGCGCGCCCGCGTCGCCGTAGGCAGCGAGCAGGCCGTCCTGCCCGGGCGTGATGATCTCCGCCGGCCCGCCGTCCGCGCCGGCCACGACCGGCTTGCCGAGCGCCATCGCCTCGACGACCACGATGCCGAACGGTTCGTGGTCGGAGGCATGCACGATCACATCCATCGTCTGCATCCAGCGCGGCACGTCGGCCTGGAAGCCGGCGAAGGTGACCGCGGCCTCGAGCCCGAGCCGTCTCACCAGCGTGCGCAGCGTCTCTTCGTAGAGCGGCTCAGGGTCGTGGCGGCCCCCTACGATCACGAGATGCGCATCGGGATGTCGCTTCCGCACCTCCGGCATCGCCGCGATGGCGGTGTGCATCCCTTTCCATCGCTGCAGCCGGCCGACGATGCCGATGAGTGGTCCCTGCGCGGGGAGGCCGAACTGCGCGCGCAGCGCTCCGGGAGACTCCCCGCGCACCGCCTCGAACCGCTCCAGCGACGCGCCCGGATAGACGAGATGCTGCGGCCGCCGCGGCGCCACGTGTGCCTGCGCCACCGCGACCTCCCTCGAGAGCACGAGGATCCCCCGCGCGGGCAGCCACGTCGCGACGCGGTCGAGCCAGTCGGGGCGCGGCAGGCCCACCTGATACCACGCGCAGGGGATGTCGGCGAGCCACGCGGCGGGGCCGGCGAGCAGCTGCGCCGACGCCATCCACCCGAGCACGAGCGAGACCTGCCGCTCACGCGCGAGCGACGCCAACGCCCTCGTCGCACGCCACCGCCGTGGCAGCTCGCGCATCCGACCCGCCTCGATGAGGTGCGTCTCCACGCCCAGCGCGCGCGTCTCGGCGACCATCGGCCCGTCCTTCGTGAAGGCGGCGATCCACTCGACCCCGCGGCCGCGGCCATGCTGCATCAGGTGGCGGAACATCATCTCGCCGCCGCCCAACTGTTCGCCGAGCGGCATCACCACGAGCACGCGGAGGTCGGTCATGGGCGCGCGACGCCCGCGTGGCCAGGGCGGCCGGTGGTGGCCGCATCAGCGCCCACCTGCGGGATCGTCGCCTGATCCCGTGGTGGGGACTGGGCGAGCGTCCGGCGCGCGAGCGTGCGTCCCAATCGCGCGGCGCGCCACGCGGCCCACGCCCACCGGTGCCCCTGCACGCGCAGCCGCAGCGCGTTCAGCATCCCTGGTGCGTCCACCGTGCCCGCGAGCGCCGCCCACCGTTCGAATGCGAATCGCGCGGCCGGCGACAGGTGCTCGAGCACGAGCAGCGTCTCGTTATGCACCGCGTCGGTGAGCGATGCGGAGTCGAACAGCCCACGATGGAACTGGTCGGCGCCGGTGCGTGGTTCCACGTGGTGCGCCACCACGACAGCGGGATCGTAGATGAGGCGCCATCCCGCGCGTCGGAGTGGGAGGCATACTCCGAGTTCCCAGTGCTGCTGCGCACCGGCGCCCCGCAGGCGCGCATCGAACCCGACGGCGCGCAGCAGGGGGGCTCGGAAGGCGCAGTTCACGCCCTTGAGCACGTCCACGCCGCGCGCGGGACCGGCGCCGAGGTGATGGCGGCCGATCACGCGCCCGAACCACTGCACGCGTCCCACCACGGGCGCCGCTCCCTGCTCGTGCGGCTGGCGGTCGAGCCCGCCCACGCCGCCGATGCCGGCGTCGCCATCCAGGTGCGCAAGGAACCGAGCGATCCAGTCGCGCGCGGGCTCGGCGTCGTCGTCCGTGAGCGCGATCACGGTGCCGGTCGCGGCGTCGAGCCCGCGCTGCATCGCGACGATCACGCCGGCCTCCGCAACCTCGGGCAGCAGCAGGCGCACCGCGACCGGCAGTGCGACGCTGCGCGCCGCCGCCCGCGATGCCTGGTCCTCCGTGCGCGTGACCACGATCACCTCGTCGGGTGCACGGTCCTGCGCCGCGAGTGCGCGCAGGCAGCGTGCGAGCGACTCCGCTCGGCGCCAGGTGGGGACGATCACCGAGATCGTGCTCATCGCGCCGGCGTCCCGGCGAACTCCCGTCGCGCTGCCCGCTCCCACTCGGCGAGGTGCAGCTGCACCGTCCAGAGCTCGCTCGCAAGCGAGCCGAGCGCGCGCAGTGAGTCGCCGCTCCAGGGGAGCGATCGGATGATGCCGAGGCGGAGCGAGGCGATGCCGCGCAGCAGGTGCCACCGGAGCGGCGCGGGCGCGCCATGCTTCACGAGGTACCGCACCTCGGCCCCGCGCAGCAGGCCGAGCGCGCGCCCGGAAGGTTGGCGGCGAGGCGGATGGTCCACCACCGCCTCGGGCACCCAGCGGATCCGCACGCCGGCCGCCACGAGGCGCTCGCGCAGGTCCTGGTCCTCCATGTGGGCGACGGCGAAGCCCTCGTCGAACCCGCCGATGGTGCGGAAGCGATCGGCGCGCACGGCGATGTTGCACGACCAGAACCAGCCGCCCGTCTCGTTCACCGGCGCGTAGAACATCGGCGTGCCGAATCCGGCCGCGCAGGTGGTGCGGCCTTCGAGCGCCTCCGCGCTGACCGCGATGTCGGCCCCGGCGTCCACTGCCTCCTGCTCGGCCTCCGCGACCGCATGAGCGAAGGCGCGCAGCCAGCCGCGGTCGGGCAGTGTGTCGTCGTCGGTGAAGGCGAGCCATTCCCCCTTCGCTTCGCTGGCGCCGTGGTTGCGGTTCGAAGCCGGTCCGCGCGCCGGCCCCGGCGTCCAGCGCGCCCATGGATACCGCTCGGCGAGGAAGGTGCGCGTCCCGTCGCTCCGCGCGTCGTCGGTCACGACCACTTCATAGGCCGCGGCAGCGACGTCCTGCGCACCCGGCGCGAGCCGGTCGAGGCAGGCCGCGAGCGCGTCGTGGCGGTTGAACGTGGGCACCACGACGGACCAGCGCGGCGCGCTCATGCTGCGTCCCCAGCAGCGACGTGCCGAAGCAGCGCGACGTACGCCGGCCGCAGCGCGTCCCAGGAGAATCGCGCGCACACCGACTCGTACCGCGCCCGCGCCGAGGCCTCATCCGTGGGAAGCGCGAGCACGGCCTCGAGCGCGGCACGTCCCGACGCAACGTCGGCGATCGCGTGCCGCACGCCCGCATCTCCCACCACGAACCGTGTGGTCGCGTCGTCGTTCGCGACGAGCGGCAACCCCGCTGCGAGCGCCTCGACGTACGCGAGTCCGAAGCCCTCGTTGTGGGAGAAGAGCGCGAACCGGTCCGCCGCCCGGTACGCCGTCGGCATCTCCTCCGCCGGCAGTGACCGCCACGCCCACTGCGTTCCGCAGCGCGCGACGGCCAGGGCGCGCAGAGCATCACCGTCGGGGCCATCTGCTCCCACCAGGAGCAGGAAGGGCCTCGGCTGCGGCAGTGCCGCCACCGACTCGATCAGGAGGTCGATCCGCTTGTACGCCTTGTCGAGCTTCGCCACGCAGAGCAGGATCTCGCCGGTCGCGGGCAATCCGAGCTGGGCGCGCGCGCGTCCGCGCGCGCCCGCGTCGGTCGGAGAGAACGGCACCGGCAGCTCCACGCCGAAGGGGAGCAGCGTCTGCGTCTCCACGGTCTCGCCGCGCGCGAGCGCCGCGTCGAGCGCGCCCGGCGTCACCTGCTGCACATGGTCGGTGCGCGTGAAGGGCATCGACGTGGGGCCGCTGTTGTTGAAGAGCATCCGGAAGCGGCCGCCGAAGCGGTGCCGCCAGTGCCAGCAGGTGTTCCCGAAGTTCAGGTCCGCGAAGTAGAGCACGTCGGGCGCGCGACGCACCAGCCGCGGCAGGTAGCCGAGGAAGAACGTGACCTGCTCGATGAAGTACGGATCGCGCCGGAGGAGGCGGCCGAGGAACCGCGCGGCACCCGAGGCGCGCGGCAGGTTGGCCACCACGCGCTCGCCCGCGACGTGCCCGTCGCGCCCCCCCGCGTACACCTCGATCGTGAGCGCCGGGTCCCCCACCAGCGCCTTCGCGCAGGCGCGCGTGAACGCCTCGAACCCGCGTCGCTCATGCCCGAGCCCGGTGCAGACGAGGTGGACCCGGAGCGGCCGCGTCGCCGTGGTCGCTGCCGTGGTCGGCGCGGTCATCGCTCGCGCGAGGGACTCACGGGAGGCACGCCGGTGCGGGCGTGGAAGAGCATGCGCCGCACACACCCCAGGCCCGCGCGGGTCAAGAACACACCCGGATGCCGGCGCAGTCCCGAGAGGAATCCTGACCAGGCGGTCCCGAGGTCGCCCGCCTCCGCGGCGACCGCGGCCTCCACCACCATCGCCTGCGCCTTGAGCAGGCCGATGCGGTTCACCGTGCGCCACCGCGTCAGCCGCGGCAGCGAGGTCACGTAGCGCGCGCGGATGATGTCCCACTCCGTCTCGAACTTCGATCCCTCGGCGACCGTCTTGCTCGTCTCGTGGAAACGGTACGCGGCGACCGGGCGGTGCACCGCATGGCACCGCTCCCCGCGCGCGAGGAAGGTCGCGTAGAGGTTGATGTCGAAGAGGTAGCGAAGCGACTCGTCGAACCCGCCCACCGCCTGCAGGAGCGCGCGGTCCCAGATGTTCCCGGGCTGCGAGATCTGGAAGCGGGTCGAGAGGAGGTCGAGCATCGTCCGCGGCACGGCTGGGAGGTGCCAGTCATGGTTCGGCGCGTCCGGCGTGCCGAAGCAGAGCACGCCGCCCACGATCCATCGCGCCTCCGGCGCGCCGTCGAGCCCGCCGAGCAGCGCCTGCAGTCCGCCGGGCAGGTAGACGTCGTCGCTGTTGAGGTACGCGACCCATCGCCCCGTGGCGCGCGCGAGTCCCTTGTTGATCGCGTGCGACTGCCCGCCATCCTGTTCCGAGACCCACCACGCGAGGTGGTGGGCGTGGCGCTTGATGATCTCCACACTCTCGTCGGTGCTCCCGCCGTCCACGATGATGTACTCGAGGCCGGGGATGCCCTGCGAGAGCACGGAGTCGATGGTCTCCTCGAGGTACGCGCCCTGGTTGAACGAGGGCGTGATGACGGACAGTCTCGGGATCATCGGGCGTGGGCGTGGAGTCGCGCCCGGTACGCCATGGTGGCGCCGGAGGCGAGGTTGTGCGCGTGGGCCGAGACGCCGAAGCCGATCAGCACCCAGAAGAGCGTCCCCGGTGCGCCAGTGAAGATCTCGGAGATGAGGAGGCTCGCGAGCAGCGCCGCCGCGCCCGATCGCACGGCGCTGGCGAACTCGTCGAACCGCGCGTCGGCGAGTTTCATCCCCTGCACGACGATCCCGAACACGCCGGCGAAGAAGAGGAGCCCACCGGGCCAGCCGAAGAGGTAGAACACCTCGAGCAGGCCGTTCTCGAAGTTGCGGATGCCGGCGCCGCCGGCCGCCACGGTCGCGCTCCCCGTCGCGCCGAGCCCTGCGCCCTCGGCGTACTCGAGCACCAACGCGTAGCCGGCGCGCGCGACCATCACGCGGCTCCGCACGGACTGGTCCTCGCGCCCGGTGGTCAGCGAGGAGAAGCGCGACGCGATGCCCTCGCGGAAGCGCGGCAGCGTGATCACCGGCAGCGAGAGGAGGCCCACCACGGCGAGCGTGATCCAGTTGCGCGGGAGCTTGCGCACGGGCTGGGTGAGCATCTGGATCACGAGGCCGAAGGCGAATCCGAGCCACGCGGTGCGGATGCGCGAGAGCAGCAGCCCGATGAAGCCGAGCACGAGCGAGGGGAGCCGGCCGGTGACGCGCGCCGAGAGGAGGAGGAGCAGCCCCACCTCCATCACCACGGCGAAGGTGCCGGGCATCGTCATCGAGCCGAACACGCGCACGGAGAACGGCTGCGGCAGGCCGATGGACTTGAGGTCCGTCGCCACCATCCACGCGTAGTCCCACGGCGGGAGGATCACGAACTGCACGATGCCATAGAGCGCCGCCGGGGCGAGGCTCCAGGCGAGCGTCTTGAGGAAGACGTCGCGCATCACGGGGTAGCGGCGCCAGTGCAGTGCGGTGTGGAGTCCGACGAGCGCGGGGGAGAGCCAGGTGAGGTAGGCGTAGAACGCCGGCACCATCCCGTTGCGCAGCACGCCCACGAGGAAGCCGTACGTGATCGCGCCTATCACGAGGAGGAGGGGCGCGAAGAGCACGCCGCGCATCTCGCGCGCCGAGCGCAGCACCGTCAACACCGCGACCGAGGAGGCGAGCACCGGGGCGGCGAGCGCGAGGTTGGCGGGCACGAATCCGTGGTGCAGATCGAGCACGCGCCGCACGAGCGGCGTGTAGAACCAGAGCGAGGTGACGAAGGCGAGGAATCCGGCCGGCGACCGGAGCACCAGCGCGAACGCCGTCACCGCGGCGGCGATGGCCCAGGCCGGCGCGAAGGCCGAGCCGCCCGCCCCGGCGAGTCCGGCGAGCGTGAGTGCGATGAACCCCGCCACGGTCACCGCCTGCAGCGACGGCACGGCGGAGCGCACCTGCGTCGCGGGGACGGGGACCGAGGTGGTGGTCACCGCGCCGCTCAGCGCACCATCGGCGGGATGGACTGGTGCCGCGACGACTCATGGGGCGGGAGGAGCCCCTTGTCGCGGAGCGCCCGGCGCAGCCGGCGGCGCGAGGAGGCGACCGCATACGCGAGCAGGCCGACCGCGATCGTGGAGGCGGCGCCGTGCACGAAGAGCGAGAAGGGCGCGAAGCCCGCGCCGCCGACCGGCACCGCGAGGGTGCCCTGCGGCATGGCCGGACCCGCCATCCCGTTCAGGCGCTCGAGGAGCGAGACGTCCACGCCCCACACCATCACCGGTAGCGTGGTCGTGAAGCCGGAGGAGAGCGCCGGGTCGCTGGCGCGGAAGATGAACATCACGCCGAGCCAGAGGCCCACCAGCATGAGCGTGCTCAGGTAGAGCAGGCGCGAGGTGATGCCGCGGCGCCTGGCGTGCCGCCGGTATCCCGACCAGGGCGCATCGAGCAGCCACCATGTGGCCAGCGATGCGAGCAGGCTTATCCCGAGCACGAGCGGCGCGGCCAGCAGTTCCACCACGAGCAGCACGAGGCCCACCACCGCCGCCGCACTCACCTGCGACGACGTGTGCATCCGATCCTGTCCGCCGAAGAGCTCGGGCGCGAGCTCACTCGTGGAACTGCGGCCCGGCGCCGGCCGCGACCCGCCACGGGACGGATTGGTCATCGTGCGCTCCCCCTCTCGCCGTTCATCGTCCGTAGTCGTAGTAGTAGCTCTGCCCGAGCCGGTAGCGCGAGCTCCGCCGGAACTCGACGTCGTTGAGCACCGCGCCGGCCAGGTTCACCTGCACGTTCCTCAGCTGCGCCACCGCGAACCGCAACTCCTCGCGATCCGTGCGGTCGGCGCGGGCCACGAGCAGGAGCGCATCGGCCTGCGCGCCGATCAGCGCGGCGTCGGTGAAGAGGTTGAGCGGCGGCGTGTCGAGCAGCACGTAGTCGTACTGCTGGCGCAGGCGTTCGAAGAGTGGCTGCAGGCGCTGCGAGACGAGCAGGTCGGCCGGGTTGGACGTCGGCGCGCTGCCGAGCGGGAGGACGTCGATCGTCCCGCCGCCCTCCATCGCCACGCGCCGGATGCACTCGCCTGGCGTCGCCTGGCCGTACATGAGGTCGAGGAAGCCCGGGGCCGGCGGGATGCCGAAGACGTCGTGCACCGTGCCGCGGCGCGTCTCCGCGTCGATCAGGATCACGCGCTGCCCCTGGTGGGCGAGCGTCACCGCGAGGTTCACGGTCGTGGTCGTCTTGCCATCGCCGGGGAGGGCACTGGTCAGGACGATCACGCGCGGCGGCTTGGGCGGCGTGAGGTAGTTGAGGTTCGTGCGCAGCGAGCGGTACGCCTCGGCGGCCGGCGTGTGCGGGTCGCGCCCCGGCACGGGAGTCGGGTGCTTGCCCGCGGCCGCGCCTACGGCGGACGGTGGGCCCAGCCGGTACGCACCGCTCCGCGCCTGCTGTTGGAGGTTCGGGATGATGCCGACCACCGCCACGCCGACGATGGACGCGAGATCGGCCTCCGTGCGGATCGTCGTGTCGAGCCACTCGCGGAGGAAGGCGATGCTCACGCCAACGACGAGGCCGGTGAGCACGGCGATGAAGAAGATGATCGATTTGGACTGCGAGATGTTCATGGGCGCGCCAGCCGCCTCGTCGAGCACCTGGGCGGTCGAGTCCTGCACCGCCGCGGTGATCTCCGCCTCCTTGAGCCGCGACTGCACCATCATCGAGAGGTCCTCGAGCACGCGCCGGTTCCGCTCGAGGCGGTCGAAGGTGAGCTGCTGTTCGGGGATGCGGCGGCGCGCCTCGTCGAGCGAGGCGATCCGGTTCTCGAGCACGGCGATCTGCGCGTTGACGCTACCGAGGAACTTCCGCGCCCGCTCCTCGATCACGTCCTGCACGGCGTCGATCCGGTTGTCGAGCGCGCGCACGTCCGGGTCCGACGGCATCCGGCGCTGGAGCAGCGCGTTCCGCTGGTCGACGAGCAGCTCGAGCCGGCCCACCTCGGACTCCGCGATGCGGGCGTCACTGAAGGCGTGTGTCGCCAGGATGCGCTCGAGGCGGGCCCGGCCCCGCGTGAGGGAGTCCATGCCCTCCGCACCGGCCAGCGCACCGGTCAGCTGCTCCCGGATGCCCCGCAACGAGGCCGCCCCGTCCTTCAGGTTGTTGATCTCGCTGAAGAAGTACGCGGCCTGGTCGGTGGGCGTCGTGATGCCCTGGTCGAGCAGGTAGTCGCGGATCTCCGCCTCGGCGTCGAAGAGCTGCGAGTTCAGCGACTCGAGCTGCGTCTCGAGGTAGGTCACGGTGGACCGGGCGCTCACGCGCTCGAGGTCCATCTTGCGGCGCACGAAGCGGTGCGCGACCACGTTGGGGATGTCGCGCGTGAGCTCCGGATCCGGCCCGCGGAACGTGACGCGCAGGACATTCGCGTTGCGGTTGGTCTGGAGGACCTCGAGCTGCCCGCGCAGCGCGTTCGCCACCGAAAGGCGGGACGCGAGCGCGAAGCGCATCCGGTCCGTCTCGCGTGCGGCCTGCGTCAGTTGGAGGCGCACCCCGGGCAGCACGATCTCGCTGGTGTCGGGGAAGACACCGAGCACGGCGTCGTTCGTTCCCGAGCGCACCTCGAAGCCGCCGGGTGCGCGCGTGAAGCGGTACTCCGCGTCGGGCGCCGTCGCGTCCACCACGGCGTACCGCACGAGCACGCTGCGGGGGGTCCGCTGCGGCTGCACCACCCCGAGCCGGAGCCCGAGCGAGTCCACCACCTCGAGCGCGAGGTTCCGGCTGGTGATGATCTCCGTGGAGGTCGCGAGGAGCTGCTGGTAGTCGGGGCCGAAGTAGTACTGCGCGCCGAGGGTGCTCGGACGCTGCTCGTCGATCCGCACCGTGACCTCGGCCTGGTACGTCGGCTCCACGCGGCGCGCGGCGATCACGCCGGCGGCGACCGCGAGGCCCACGCTGGCGACGATGATCCAGGCGCTCCGCTCGATCGTCGCCCAGCCGCGGCGCAGGTCGAGCGGCGTGTTCGGTTCGATCGGGACCGGGACAGGGAGGTTCGTCATCGCCGGCTCCTAGCGGGAGAGGATGATGACGACGGAGACCAGCGACACCAAGATGGTCGAGACGGCGGCCCCCACGGTGATCTGTCGCTGGTTGCGGAGCCAGAACGACCGTTCCTCGACGTACAGGGCGTCGCCGTTCCGGAGGTTGAACGAGCCCAGCGACTGCTCCATCGAGAGATCGAGCTTCGTTCCATCGTGGCGCAGCAACTGCACCCGCGGCGCCCGCTCGCCACCCGCGGTCCCGCCCGCGCGCGCGATCACCTGGATCGCCGTCGCGGTCGGGTCCACCGGGTAGACACCCGGCGACCGCACGCTGCCGATCACCGGCAGGGGCCGGATCAGCGTCGCGTCCACCGGCGTGTTCAGGATGCGGTCGCGGAAGCGCGCGACGAGCAGGCCGTTGAGCGAGTCGGCGGTGAGGCCGCCGACCTGCATGCGACCGAGCGCGGGGAAGATCGCCGTGCCGTCGTTCTGGACGAACACCTCACCCGAGAGCTCGGGCTCGCGCCACACGTTGATGCGCACCATGTCGCCCGGCTGCGTGGTCCAGGGCTCGAGGACCTCCGGCGAAAGGGTCGCCACGGGCGGGGGGTTCCCCGCACAGGCGGCGAACACGAGCGTGGACACCGCGGCGAAGCGGCGGAAGACGGGGGGCATTGAGGTCGGTCGGTGGGGATCCGCTGCGGGGCGCGCCATCAATAGAGGATACCTGTAGGACGAGGCGGATGGAATCGGGCAACGCATCAGTAGGCCCCCTTCATGCTGATCACCGCGGGCACCGTGCGCGCGAGGATCCGGAGGTCGCGCCAGACCGTCCACCCGCGGATGTAGCTCGCCTCGAGCCGCACCACGTCCTCGAAGTCGGTGATCACGTTCCGCCCGGCCACCTGCCAGGGGCCGGTGATGCCGGGCAGCACCTCGAACCGCACGAAGTGGTGCGGGCGGTATTGCGCCACCTCCGCGGGGAGCGCCGGCCGCGGCCCGACGAGCGACATCTCGCCGCGCAACACGTTCAGGAGTTGCGGCATCTCATCCAGACTCGAACGGCGCAGGAACTTGCCGAGCACCGTGAGCCGCGGGTCCGACTTCATCTTGAACAGCGGGTCGTCCGCATACTGGTTCTGCCCGCGAAGCGCCGGCAGTTGGGTCTCGGCATCGGCGACCATCGTCCGGAACTTGAGCACCGTGAAGAGGTCGCCGCCCAGCCCCACGCGGACCTGCCGGAAGAGCACGGGCCCGCGCGAGGTCAGCCGGATCGCGAGCGCGACGAGGATCCAGACCGGCGCGAAGAGGACGAGGCCGAGCGCCGCGCCGGTGAGGTCCACCGTGCGCTTCACCACGAGCTGGACGCCCACGAGCGCCGGCCGGCTCAGCAGCGCCAGTGGCTCGGCACGGCGCAGCAGGAAGCTCGGCTCGTCGAGCTGCTGGAAGGCGCGCCGTCGGGTGGCGAACACGCGGCACCCGGCGCTCGACGCTGCGATCATGAGGCTCTGCAGCGCGGCGTCCCCCAAGGGCCCGACGAGGAGCACCGCGTCCGCCCGCGTGACGGTGAGCGCCTCGAAGAGCTCGCCCGGCCCGCCCGCCGTGTCCGTCGGCCAGTCCGGTGAGATCTCGAAGAACGACGGGGCGACCGGATCCCCGTCCGGATCCTCCACGCGCCGCTGCCAGTCCTCGCGCACGCCGGCGAGGATCGCGGGCGGCCCCACGATGAGCGTCCGCGCCGGCTCGAGCGCCCGCGGGTCGAGCGAGCGGAGTGCGTGGATGAGCACCCGACGCTGCAGGACCAGCGCCGTCCAGAGGAGCACCAGCACGATGCCCAGGGCGGTCGCGCGCTCGGGAAGGTACGCGGTCCAGATCTCCGTCCACCGCGGAAGCGCGAGCCCGAGCAGGAGTGCGGCGAGGATCCGTCCGCTGTGGAATTCGCGCTCCGTGTACGAGTAGCTCCGCGTGGCCACGAGGCAGAAGATCAACGCGGTGAGGCGGCGCAGCAGGGCGAGCGGGTCGCTCGGCAGGAGGAACGCGAGGAACTGCGGACCGTCGGGGCCGAGCCAGCTGCCGATGGTCTGCACCGGCAGCGCGGCAAGGAGCGCGAACGTGGCGGCGAGCGTGACCAGGTCGGCGAGCGTCATCAACACGCCGTAGCCGACCTCCCGCCAGAAGCGACGCCGTTGCAGACGCACCGCCCGTTGGCGTGCGCCGAGCCGTGCGATGTGCGGCCCCGAGTCGGTCGCTGCGGGTGAGGTCATCCAGTCCGTTGAGGTCTGGAGCAAGCTAGGTCTCTGGATAATTCCCGTCCAGTGTATACCTTCTTGCTCGTGTCCAACACGTCCCCCGGAGCGGATCAGGGAGCAAGCGCTGCGCCCGTCGAGGTCGTGCGGTTGCGCAGCATCCTCGCCACCGCCGTAGCGCACAACGCCACCGACATCCATATCCGCGCCGGTGACGTCGTGTATGCGCGCGTGGAAGGGGAACTCGTCGCCCTCGACACCGGCGTGCTGACGGCCAAGAGCACGTTCGAGATGGCGCGCCACATCCTCGAGACGAGCGCTGGCACGCCACCGATCACCGAGATCCACGACTACTCCGGGCCGTGGAGCGCACCGGGCATCGGGCGATTCCGCCTGAGCCTCCTGCTCCAGCGCTCGAGCTTCATGATCGTGATGCGCGTCATCCCGGACGTGCTGCCGACCTTCGAGTCGTTGAGCCTCCCTTCCTCGCTCACCTCGATCTCGCTCTCGGAATTCGGCCTGATCCTCGTCGCCGGCACGCCGGGCTCGGGGCGCTCGAGCACCGTTGCCGCGTTCCTCAACCAGCTGAACACCAAGAGTCCGCGGCGGCGGCACATCGTCTCGGTCGAGCAGGCGATCCGCTACCTGCACCGCAACAACGTCTGCGCGGTCACGCAGCGGGAGGTCGGAATCGACACCGACTCGTTCCTCACCGGCGTGAAGGCGGCGATGGACCAGGACGCCGACGTGATCGTGATCGGCGACCTGAACTCACCGGACCTCGTGGACATCGCGGTGCGCGCCGCCGAGCAGGGGCGCCTCGTGATCGGGAAGATCCGCGCGACGGACACCACCAGCGCGGTCCGCGCCCTCCTCGGACATTTCCCCGCTGACCGGCAGGACTCGGCGCGACTCCAGCTCTCGGAGCTCCTGCGCGGCGTGGTCGCGCAGCGCCTCCTCCCGCGCTCCGACAGCCGCGGGCGCATCGTCGCCGCCGAGGTGCTGCTCATGACCCCGCTCGTCCGCGACGTGATGACCGACGCCGGCCGGCTCAGCGAGCTCCGACAGACGATCTCCGAGGGGCGCGCGCAGTACGGCACGCAGACCTTCGACCAGCACCTCGCCGACCGCGTGATCGCGGGGCAGGTGACGTTCGAGGTTGCCGTGACGCTGGCGACCAATTCGCTGGACTTCGAGCTGCAACTGCGCGGGCTGCGGCGCTAGCGCCGCGCCCCGCCGAACACGCGCGACCACCACGACCGACGCCGCGACTGGAGCGGCTCCACCGGAAGCGGCGTCTCGCCCCCCAGGATGCGTGCCGGATTCTCCTCGGTGAGCCGGCGCGCCTGCGCCTCCGCTCCCTGCGCGCGCAGCGCCTCCACCGCGCGCGCCGTGGCCGGCTCGCCGCGCGCGTGGTGGTCGCTCGCGAGGTAGTCCACCCAGCCGAGTGAGAGGAGCAGCCGGGCCGTGCGCTCGGCGCGCTCACCGTGCTGGCCGAGGAGCGAGCCGGCATTCACCTGGAGCAGCGCGCCCGCCGTGCGGCAGCGCGCGAGCACCGTGAGCCGTTCGTCATGGTTCCGGTAGCGCTCGGGGTGCGCGATGATCGGGCGCCACCCCTTCGCCCGGATGTTGTGCAGCGCCCACTCCGCGTTTGGCGGCATCTGCATCGCCGGGAACTCGCAGAGCACGAACGGTCCACCCGCGAGGCGGATGCGTTCGTCGGAGAGGTCGGGATCGGGCTCGTCGAGCATCACCTCGGTGCCACGCGCGAGCGCCGGAAGCCCGGGGTCAGCGGCAGCGGCGGCTCCGAGCGCCTTCCATGCGATGTCGAATTCCGCAAGCCGCGCCGCGGCCGCGGCGGGCGACTTCGTGAGCGACCCGTCGAAGTGCGGCGTCGTGAGACAGGTGGTGACGCCCTGGTCGCGGAAGGCACGCAGCGCCGCGAGCGCCGCCTCCGTGTCGCGCGCGCCGTCGTCCACCTGCGGCATCAGGTGGCTGTGGAAGTCGACGATACCGCTCAGGACGCCCCCGCGTCGCGGTACCACGTGACGGTCTTCGCCAGCCCCTCGCTGAAGGCGGTCGCCGCGGTGAAGCCGAAGGCGTCGCGTGCCCGCGAAGTGTCGAGCGCGCGGCGCGGCTGGCCGTTCGGCTTGGTCGCGTCCCACGCGATGCGGCCCTTGAACCCCGTCGCCTCCGCCACGCGCGTGGCGAGCTCGCGGATGGTGATCTCCGTGCCGCTGCCCAGGTTCACGGGCTCCGCACCGTCATAGCGCTCCGCGGCGAGCACGATCCCCTCCGCCGCATCGTCCACGTAGAGGAACTCGCGCGTCGGCGTGCCGTCGCCCCAGATCACCACCTTGGCGTCGCCGGCCTTCCGCGCCTCCTCCATCCGCCGCACCAACGCCGGGATCACGTGCGACGACGCCGGATCGAAGTTGTCGCCCGGCCCGTAGAGGTTCACCGGCAACAGATGGATCGCGTTCATCCCGTACTCCTGCCGGTACGCCTGCGACTGCACGAGGAGCATCTTCTTGGCGAGCCCGTAGGGCGCGTTGGTCTCCTCGGGATAGCCGTTCCAGAGGTCGTCCTCGCGGAAGGGCACCGGTGTGAACTTGGGATACGCGCAGATCGTGCCGATGCCGACGAACTTCTTGACGCCCGCAAGGCGCGCCTGCTCCAGCGTCTCCACGCCCATGACGAGGTTGTCGTAGAAGAAGCGCCCCGGATGCTCCCGGTTGGCGCCGATCCCGCCCACCACCGCCGCGAGGTGCACCACGAGGTCGGGCTTCTTGTCGCGATAGAGGCGCACCACCTGCGTGCGATCGCGCAGGTCGTACTCCTTCGAGCGCGGGGCGAACACCATCGCGCAGCCGCGTCCCTCGAGTGACGCGACCACGCGCCGGCCGAGGAAGCCGGAGCCGCCGGTCACCACCACGCGCGCGCCGCGGAGTTCCATGTCCGAATCTACCTAGAGCTCGCCCAGTTCGAAGCGCAGCGCGGAGGAGAGCGAGGGGTGGAGGAAGGGGAATCCTGCGGCCTCGAGCACCGCCGGCTTCACGCGCTGGCTCGCCAACACCGTGCCGTCGGCCATCTCGCCGAAGAGGGTGCGCAACGCGAATGCGGGCACCGGGACGATCGCCGGCCGGCGCAGCACGCGGCCGAGCGTCGCGGTGAAGGTCGCGTTGGTCACGGGTTCCGGTGCGGTGGCATTCATCGGCCCGCTGATGCCGGGCGACTGGAGCGCGAAGTGCATCGCGCCGATCAGGTCCTCGCGCGAGATCCAGCTCATCCACTGCGCGCCGCTGCCGAGCTTGCCCCCCACGCCCAGCTGGAAGGGCAGCAGCATCTTGGCGAGCGCGCCGCCCCCGGGATTGAGCACGATCCCCGTGCGCACGTGCACCACGCGGATCCCGGCCTGGCGCGCGGGGTCAGCCGCGGCCTCCCACTCCTGCCCCACCTCGGCGAGGAAGTCATCGCCGGGTGTGCTGCGTTCATCGAGCCACTCGTCCCCGCGCGAGCCATAGATGCCGATGGCCGACGCGCAGACGATCACCTCGGGGCGCTGCTGAAGCGCCGCGCAGCGCTCGGCGAGCAGACGCGTGCCCTGCACCCGGCTCTCGCGGATCACGCGGCGACGCCCGGGTGTCCAGCGCTCGGCCACCGAGGAGCCCGCGAGGTGCACCACGACGTCCACTCCCTCGAACGCCCCTGCGTCGAGTTCGCCGCGCGGGGGGTCCCACCGGACGTCGTTCCTCGCCCCGCGCCCCACGCTGAGCACCCTGTGCCCGCCAGTGGTGAGGAAGCGCGCGAGCGCTGAACCGAGGAACCCGCTCGCTCCCGTGATCGCGATGCGCCGCGGTCCGCGTGGGGCGAAGGCCGCGTGGCGCGCGACGTCGGCGCGGGTGAGTGCGTGCCGCCACCGCAGGAGGCGCGCGAGACGTTCGCTGGTGAACGTGCCCGCGACCAGCTTGCCGAAGGGAGCAGCCGGCAGCCGGAACCGGATCGTGTCCTCGAGGATGCTCTCGGTCGCGCTCACCGGCTCCATGCGGTGCAGGTGCTCCCACGAGGCGAACGGTCCCTCGCGCTGCACGTCGCGGAACTCGACCCCGGCCTTGTACCCGGTGTGCTCGATCTCCCACCGTGTGCTGAGCGGCCCGAGCGGCACCGCGAGCGTCACGCGCGCACCGTCGCGGATGCCGCCCGACCGCGCGACCACACGCGCCGGCATCCAGGTCGGGTTGAGCCGGTCGAACGCGTCCGGCCGCTCGTGCCACGCGAAGAGGTCGGCGGCGGAGACGGGCATCGGCGAGCTTAGCGAGACCTCGATCACCGCGCCCGTCGACTCGACGCTCACTGCGGAGGGTCGTCCACTCGACGCCAGAGATACCATGAGGCCACGGTGCGGTAGGGGGCCCAGCACGCGCCGATCTTCGCGACACGCTTGGGGGAGGGGTGCGAGCGCAGGCCGTAGACGAGCTTCACCGCCTTCTGCACGCCGAGGTCGAGCACCGGCAGCACGTCGGGACGCGCCAGCCGGAACATCAGGAACATCTGCGCCGTCCATTCGCCGATACCGCGCACGGCGGTGAGCGTGTCCAGCACTTCCGCATCATCGAGCTCGTGGAGGCGCTCCACCGGCAGCGTGCCCTCGTGCGTGCGGCGCGCGAGATCCTTCAGGTATTCCGCCTTGCGCTCGGAGAGCCCCACCGCGCGCAGCTTGTTGTGCGGCGTGCGCATCAGCTCGGCCGGCGTGGGCGTGCGGTCGCCATAGAGCGCGAGCAGGCGGCCGTGGATCG
Source organism: Gemmatimonadota bacterium (assembly GCA_029884515.1). Taxonomy (GTDB): domain Bacteria; phylum Gemmatimonadota; class Gemmatimonadetes; order Gemmatimonadales; family Gemmatimonadaceae; genus Pseudogemmatithrix. The sequence continues at coordinate 6,705 of JAOUHR010000001.1, read as the reverse complement.
TCGCAGCCGCCGCGCCGGAGAGCTGCTGGTAGACGATCGCGCGCGCGATGTGGTCGAAGTGGTCACCTTCGGTGTTCCGGCGCCAGCCGCAGGGGCCCACCTGGTCGATCCAGGCGCCGAGCTTCGGGTCCATCGCGCGCAGGTGGCGGAGCGCGGCGGCGTGGCGCGGCGCCATCAGCGGCCCGTCCCTGCGGCGACTGCGCCATCCGTCAGCGCAGCGCGCTCGACGATCGCCTCCGCATCGGGCCCGGCAACGAACAGCAGTTCGGTGTTCCGCACATGACTCACTTCGCCCACACGTTCCCCCTTCGGGTTGTGGATCCCGATCCGCGCGCCCACGTAGCGCGGCGAATCCACCGGGACCACGGCCACCTCGTCGAACCGCTCCGCGAGCAGCGCACGGATCGCCACGTCGGTGAAGAACCCCTCGTTCGAGAACGAGAGCACCACGTGCCGCGCCTGCACGCCGAGCACCACCTCGCACAGCGCCGTCCACGCGTTCGCGCGCTGGTTGAACGCGCTCTTCGTCGTGCGACAGTCCTCACGCTTCCTGGCGACGCCGTACGCGGCCGGCACATCGCCGCGCACGAGCGTCTCCCATATATGATAGTTGGAGAAGTACGAATGCTGGTTGTACGGCGGGTCGAGGTACGCCACGTCGAACGCGTCACCGCGCCGCACGCACGCGCGCGCGTCCTCGCCGAGGGCGCGACCCGCGCCGGCGAGGAGCACCGGCATCCGCAGCTGGAGAGGCCGGTGGCTGCGCGGCGCCCACTGCTTGAGGTACGCCATCTGGAGTCCGGTCGTGGAATCCACCCGGTCGGCGGCCTCGAGGAGCGCGGTGAGCAGGATCGCACGCTCCGTGTCCGACTCCGCCACCCGGTCGATGCCCGCACGGATCGCGTCGATGCGCGCGCCGTTCATCGGCTGGAAGTAGCGCGCCTCCTCGCAGAAGGTGCGCGTCACGTACCCGCGCACGCCCGGCAGCGCATCGAGCGCCGCGAGCTTCTCTTCCAGTGCGCCCACATCCACCGAGTCCGCGTCGGTCGCGATGTACGCGGTCGCGAGCACCTCGCTGTAGGTGGCCAGGTCGTTCGCGGTCACGCGGAACCCCGCCGACTTGAGCCCCTGCGCCACGCGCGTCGAGCCGGCGAAGAGGTCGAGCACGGTGCGCGCCTCCGGCACGGCCGAGACGAGCGCGACGATCCGCGGCACGAGCCGGCGCTTGGATCCCAGGTACTTGATCAGCGCGCGCTCCGCGGCCGCTCGATCACGAGCCGCTCGGCCAGCTCCTCGACGAGTGCTCGCTTCGCGAGCCGCATCCGCCACTCGGCCGGGATCGCCGCCGTTCCGTAGTAGGCGCCAGCGAGCTGTCCGTAGATCGCCGCAGTGGTGTCGGCGTCGTCGCCGAGGTTGACGGCCGCGAGCGCGCCGTCGGCGAAGGTGTCGGTGCACGCGAAGGCCCAGAGCACCGCCTCGAGCGACTCCACCACATAGCCGCGGCCGCGGATCTCGGGCGGCGTCCGTTCCCTGAACGAACCCGACGCCACCGCCGCGATCGCAGGGGTGAGCGGCTCCGCGTCGAACACCTCGGGCGCCGGTGACCACAGCGGCGAGAGCAGGAGGTCCTTCGGTACGCCGTCGAATGCGCCGAGCAGGAGTCCGGCGAAATAGCGGCAGGCGTCGACCGACGTCGCGGCGCCGTGGGTTGTCCGCGAACTCGCGGCGGCCTGCTGGATCGCCTCGGCAGGATCCGCGGCGTGCCAGACGACGACGGGCGCGAGCCGCATCAAGGAACCGTTCCCCGCCGACTTCGGATCCGCGTTCCCGCTGAACGGCTCGCCGGTCTTCTCGTACCGCTCCAGCGCGTCGCGCACCGTGCCGCCGATGTCCACGCACTGCCCGGTGCTGCTCAGATGGCCATGGCGATACCAGCGGAGGTAGCGCTCCATCTGGTCGCGCGCATCGAAGCGGCCGCAGGTGACCAGCGACTCGGCGAGGCAGAGCGCCATCGACGTGTCGTCCGTCCACTCACCCGCCGCGAGCCCGAGCGCGCCGCCGCCGCGCATCCCCGTCACCGGCTCGAAGGAGCCCGGCGCCAGGAACTCGACCGCCGCGCCCAGCGCGTCGCCCGTCGCGAGTCCCAGGAGGGAGCCGCGGGCGCGGTCGAGCACGCTCAGGTGGGGGGCGAGGTCGCGGAGCATCGGGCCGGAACGAGGGAAGAAGGGTGTCGCGCCAACCTAGCCCTTGTCCGCGACGCCGACCAGCACCGGGGCGGCACGCTCTCGGATCACCGGCGGACTCGCGGGAGGGGTGCGACGGATGCCTGGGCAGCACCACGCGATGCGAACAGCCCCCGCGCTAGCTTTCCCCCACGGCCCGAGCCCTGCGAAGGCCGGAGTGGCCACTGGGCCGCTCCTCGACGCACCACCAGACGGAGCCCGCATGCGAATCACGAAAGTAGGAGTCATCGGCGCCGGCGCGATGGGCGCCGGGATCGCCGCCCTCGCCGCCTCGGCCGGCCTGCCGGTCGTCCTCCTCGACATCCCGGGCGCGGACGACCCCAAGTCGCCGGACCGCTCGAAGCCCGCCCGCGACGGCCTCGAGCGCGCACGGAAGGCCAAGCCCGCCGCCTTCCTCGACACCTCGGCCAGCTCGCGCATCACCACCGGCAACACCGCCGACCACCTCGGCCTCCTCGCCGACTGCAGTTGGATCGTCGAGGCGATCATCGAGCAGCCCAAGCCGAAGCAGGAACTCTTCGCGAAGCTCGAAAAGGTGGCGCCCGACGCGATCGTGACGTCGAACACCTCGGGTATCCCGATGTCGATCCTGCTCGAAGGCCGTTCCATCAGGTTCCGCGAGCGCTTCCTCGGCACCCACTACTTCAATCCGCCGCGCTATATGCACCTGCTCGAGATCATCCCCACGCCGGAGACGGCACCGGCGGTGGTCGAGGCCGTGCGGCACTTCCAGGAGCGCATCCTCGGCAAGGGCATCGTCATCGCGAAGGACGTGCCGGGCTTCGTCGCCAACCGGCTCGGCGTGCACGGCATGGTCGTCGCGGGGCGGCTGATGGTGACGCACGACCTGACGATCCCCGAGGTGGACACGCTCACCGGCGCGCTCATCGGCCGCGCGAAGACGGCGACCTTCCGCACCGGCGATCTCTCGGGACTCGACGTGCTGGTGCACGTGACCGCCGGCCTCTCGCAGACCACCGGCGAGGACCTCGCCCTCGTGCCCTTCGTGCACGAGCTCGTGAAGTCGGGACGGCTCGGCGACAAGACCAAGGCCGGCTTCTATAAGAAGCAGGGTAAGGAGATCCTCGCGCTCGAGTGGAAGACGCTCGAGTACCGCGACATGGGGCGGTTCAGCAACGCCAGGATCGACGAGTTGCTCAAGCTGCCGACCATTGAGCGCGTGGCCGCCGCCGCCAAGCTGCGCGGGAAGCTCGGGGCGTTCCTGCGCGACTTGCTCGTGGAGCAGTTCCACTATGCGTGCACACTCGCCCCCACGCTCGCGCACGACCTCGCCGCCATCGACCGGGCCATGGAGTGGGGCTACGGCTGGGAGCTCGGGCCGTTCCGCGCGATGGATGCCATCGGCCTCGCCCGGCTCCGGCGGTGGATCACCGAGTCGGGCCGGGAAGTGCCGCCGTTGCTGGCCGGTGCCGGCAGGTCGTTCTACGCCGTGCGCGCGAAGGGCGAGACGATCCCCGCGATCGACGGTGGCAAGCGCGTGCCGGTGCCGCCGGTGCCCGGACGGATCTCACTCGCGCTCCTGCGCGGGCAGCAGAAGGTGCTGCACGAGAACCACGAGGCGCGTCTCGTGGACCTCGGCGACGGCGTGCTCTGCCTCGAGTTCTGCGGCAAGATGAACACCTTGGGCCCCGGCGTCATGGACCTCACCGCGCAGGCGATCGACATCATCACGAAGGGTGCACATCACGGCCTCGTCGTTGGCAACGACGATCCGCGCACCTTCACCGCCGGCGCCAACCTCGCCGGTGTCGGCCAGCTCGTGCAGGCGAACGACTGGAAGTCGCTCGAGGCGCTCACCAAGCGCTTCCAGGACACCGTGATGTCGTTCCGCCTCGCCCCCTTCCCCGTGGTGGCCGCACCGTTCGGCCTCACGCTGGGCGGCGGCACGGAGATCTCGCTCCATTGCGACCGCATCCAGGCGCACGCCGAGTTGTACATGGGGTTGGTGGAGGTCGGCGTGGGGCTCATCCCCGGTGGGGGCGGCACCAAGGAACTCGCCTTCCGGTTCACGAACGCGCTCGCGGCGTACGAGGAGGCCGATCCGTTCGAGGCGCTCAAGCGCGCCTTCAAGCTCATCGCCCTCGCGCAGACCAGCACCTCGGCGCACGAGGCGCGCGCGATGGGATTCCTTCGCCCGATGGCGGACCGCATCTCGATGAACCGCGACACGCTGATCGCGGACGCCAAGGCGCGCGTGCTCGACCTCGCACCCGACTACGTCGCCCCCACGCCGCGCACCATGCTCTCGCTCGGCACCGCTGGCGTCGGCAACCTCGACTACGCGCTCTGGTCGTTCAAGGAGGCCGGTCAGGCGAGCGACCACGACGTGCGCATCGGCCACGAGGTCGCCGTGATCCTCTCGGGCGGCGACGGGCCGCCGCGCGAGGTCACCGAACAGGACCTGCTCGACCTGGAACGCGACGCCTTCCTCCGGCTCCTCGGCACCCCCGAGACGCAGGCGCGCATCGCGCACATGCTCACCACCGGCAAGCCGCTCCGCAACTGAGCGGCCTCACATCACGGAGACTCGACCCATGAAGAACGAAGTCGTGATCGTGAGCGCCGCCCGCAGTGCGGTGGCTCGCGGCAAGAAGGACGGAGCGCTCGCCTCGGTGCACCCCATTGACCTCTCGGCCGCAGTCATGCGCGCCGTCGCCGAGCGGGTGAAGTTCGACACGGCGCTCGTCGACGACGTGATCTGGGGCTGCGCCATGCCCGAGTCGGGGCAAGGCCTCAACCACGCGCGGCTCGATGCTGCGCGCCGGCTTCCCCGTGGACGTCTCGGCCATGACCGTGAACCGGTTCTGTTCGAGCGGGCTCCAGACAATCGCCCTGGGTGCGCAAGCCATCCTGAGCGGGATGAACGATGTGATCCTCGCCGGTGGCGTGGAGATGATGAGCGCCGTGCCGATGTCGGGATTCCACACACGGCTCCACCCGGACATGACGGAAGCGAACATCGGCATGGGCTTCACGGCGGAGCGCGTCGCGAAGCGCTGGAACATCACGCGTGAGATGCAGGACGCCTTCGCACTCGGCTCGCAGCAGAAGGCCGCCGCCGCGCTCAAGGCGAAGAAGTTCGACACGCAGATCGTGCCGATCCCCGTGAAGCGCGTGAGCTGGGAGGGGGCGAAGAAGACGGTGGAGACCGTGCAGTTCGCGACCGACGAGCTGGTACGGGCCGGTACCACCACCGAGGGCCTCGCGAAGATCCCGCCCGCGTTCAAGCCGGGCGGTACCGTCACCGCGGGCAACGCGTCACCGCTCTCCGACGGCGCGGCCGGCGTGCTGATGATGACCCGTGCCAAGGCCGAGGAGTTGGGCCTCAAGCCACTTGCCCGATTCGTCACCTTCGCCACTGCTGGCGTCGAGCCCGACGTGATGGGCATCGGCCCCGTGAAGGCGGTGCCCAAGGCGCTCAAGCGCGCCGGCATGAAGCTCGGCGACATGAAGCTCATCGAGTTCAACGAGGCCTTCGCCGCGCAGGCGCTCGCCGTGATCCACGACCTCGAGATGGATACCTCGGTCACCAACGTGAACGGTGGCGCGATCGCGCTCGGTCACCCGCTCGGCGCGACGGGGGCCAAGCTCACCGTGCAGCTCGTGCATGAGCTCGGTCAGCGTGGCGGCGGGTTCGGGATGGTGACGATGTGTATCGGTGGGGGGATGGGGGCGGCGGGGATCTTCGAGGTGTACGCGGCATGAGGGACGAGGAGTGAGGCGTGCGGTGGGAGGAACGCTGTTGCCTCCCACCGCACGCCTCACACCTGCCGTCATTTGATCGGCCGCTGCTCCGCGATCCCGATCATGTTCCTCTCTGGATCCCGGCAGAAGCACATCCAGATCTCGTGCGTCGCCGTCTTCCCCACCAGGTGCGGCTCGTCGTCGAACGGCACGCCCCGCTTCTTGAGGTCCGCGTGCGCCGCCTTGCAGTCGGGCACGTCGAAGTAGAGGATCGAGTTCGGGTGGTCGAACTCCTTGTGGCTCGGCTTGGAGAGCATCAGCCGCACACCCCCCGCGTCGAAGAAGGCGAGCCCGTTCATCTCGAACGACAGCGTCAGTCCCAGGCCGTCCCGGTAGAACGGGACCGCCTTCGCCACGTCGTGCTGCACCAGCGCGATCTGCTGCAACTTGCCCAACCGGATGCCGTCCACACCCCCTCCTGTGAGTCGCTCGATCCGGCACCGACGGACGCCGGTATTTGCCAGATAGATAGCATTGCTAGATATTATTGGACATGCCCTCACGGAACGCAAGTCCCGCCCGTGCTACCCCCCTGCCGCCGAGCGTCGACCCGCTCGCCGAGCCGCTGCATCGGTGTGCGCTCCACCTCCTCCGGCTGATCCGCCTGGCTGACGAGGAGTCCGGCCTGAGCGCCGCGCGCCTCTCCGCGCTCTCGGTGCTCGTCTTCGGTGGCCCCTGCACCGTGGGCGCACTGGCC
>JAOUHR010000103.1 GCA_029884515.1 Gemmatimonadota bacterium | reverse complement strand
GAGGACGTTGTCCCCCGATGACGTGGCGAAGGTGTGCTCGTACGCGTACGTCGTCGGGATGGCCGTCCCCGCCGCGAGCGCCGCCGCGGCACCCGCCGCGTCGCCGACGCCGAGCAGCGCTCGCGCCTTCGCGATGCGCACCGCCCGCTCGATGCGGATGGACGCAGCGTCCGTGCGGCCCGCCACGAGCGCCGCGGCGGAGTCGTAGGACGCGATCGCCACGGCGAACACCTGGGCGACCGAGAGCGGCGCTCCGTAGACGATCGGGGTCACCGTGCCGTCGGAGAGGGGGATGCCGTTGCAGAAGTCCTGCGCCAGCTGCATCTCGGCGAAGCCCCTGGCGAAGTACATCTCGGCGCGCTCGGCGATCCGCGTGGGTTGGTACGTGGCGAGTCCACCGATCGCCTGGTTGGTCGCGGTGCGCACACGAGCCAGGTTCCGGAACATACCCGTCACCGACGAGTTGTTCAGTTGGACCCGTCGCTGATCCGTCTCGTCGTTCTGGATGAAGGTCGAGCTCGTGGACCACTCATCCGCCAGGAGGCCGCCGAACAGCCAGGTGCTCTCCGCTCCCCCGGTGATGTTGCGGAACCGGTCGAGGGCGCCGATGTAGACGGCGTTCGCCCCCTCGGCGCTCGTCACCGTCTCGGGTGTCACGAGGTCCGGGTCGGGAGCGCGCAACAGGGTGTCCGTGGAACAGGCGCTCGCGCACACGATCGCTAGGGCCACGCCCACGCGACGCAGGTCGGCGCCGAGAAGCAGATGCTCACTGTGGGAGGTCATGGATCAGAACCCGAGGTTGAGGCGGAGGATGAAGTAGCGGGCCGGTCCGAACGTCTGGAAGTCGTTCGGCAGGTCGCCGCCGTCCGTGACCGTGAAGTCGTTCTCCGGGTCCACGCCACGGAAGCGCGTCCAGGTCGCGACGTTGCGTGCGGCGAACGTCACCGTGGCGTCCCGCGTCCGCAGCACGCTCGTGATCGACGGCGGCAACTGGTAGCTCGCGGAGACCTCCCGGAGCTTGGTGAACGCGCCCGGCTGCATGAATCCGGCGTTCGTGCGCGCGGGGTGGATGAGCGCGGCCACGACCATCGCCTGCTCCTCGAACGAGGCGCTCGGGTTGTTCAGGCCGTTGCAGTTCAGCCGCGAGGCGCACCGGATGCGCTCGGTGTTGTTGTAGTACCGATTCCCGTCACGTCGGTCGATGAGCGCCGAGATCCGCAGCTTCCGATTGAACAGCTCGAACCCCGGCGTGATCGCCATGTTGTACCGGGGCGTGGCGTAGCCAAGGATGACCGCCGAGTCCCCGACGAAGACCTCGTTGAGCGCCGAGTTGGCGTTGTACGTGAGGATCCCGTTCCCGTCCTTGTCCTCCCAGCCCGTGATGGGCCGCCCCCACCAGGCGAACATCGGGTACCCCTCGACGACGCGGTTGTTAGTGTTGATCTGCGCCGGCGTGCCTCCGAGGTCGAGGAGCCGGTTCTTGTTCGCCGAGGCGCTGATCGTCAGGTCCACGGCCCACCACTCGCGATCCACGATCTGGCCGCGGGCGAGCAGCTCGAATCCTGCGTTCATCGTGGCACCGAGGTTCCGGCGCACGCTGGTGGCCGCACCGACGGACGGCGCGACGATCGCCGAAATCAGCGCGTCGCTGGTCCTCTTGTGATAGTACGTCAGGTCGACGTTGTATCGTCCCTGCAGGAACCCCGCCTCGAAACCCATCTCGAACTCCGTCGAGCGTTCAGGCTTGAGGTCCGCGTTCCCGATCGCGCTGTACACCAGTCCCGGCGTGTCGACGCCCGCGACGTTGGTCTGCTGCGCCGCGTAGGAACGCAGCGCGTCGTTGGGTCCTGGCTGCACGCCGGAGGCACCGAAGGCCGCCCGCAGCCTGAGGTTGTCGCTCCAGCTCGGCGCGCGGTACCAGGACTCATCGGAGATCAGCCACGATACCGAGGCCTTGGGATAGATGACCGACTGGAAGTTCGTCCCGAACGCCGAGTTCTGGTCGGTCCGCAGCGCCAGCGTGACGAAGGTGCGGTCGTTGAAGGCGAGCGCCTCCTCGAGGAAGAGGCCCAAGGTGCGCGCCGTCGTGGACGCCTCGGTGACCGACGGCAGTGCGTTGGCCCCGGCCTGCTGCGAACCGGCCGAGAGCTCCGTGCCGCCCGCATTGTTCAGGTTGAACGCGTAGTGGACGTACTGCGCGCCGACCGTGGTCCTGGTGTTGAGCCACGGCCGCGGGGAGTAGCTCGACGTCGAGCCGAGGTCGAGCGAGAAATTCATGATCCCGGTGCGCGAGTTGTCCTTCGCCCCCAGCCGGTAGGTTGCCGTCAGCGGCGGGGCCTCGCCACGCAGGCGCAGGTGATTGTCGACACGGGAGGTATAGTCGTTCCCCACGTTCATCCGGTTCTGCATCCACGAGAACGGCCGCCACTGCGCGCTCACGCCCGCGATGACGCGATCGACACCCTGTTGATAGAGCTCCTGCCACGTGTAGGCCGGCGTCCAGGCGCGATAACCGTTCAACGGCGTCCCCGTCCCGGAGACTAACCCGTTGGTCTTGTAACCCGGGCCACCGTACGCCTGCGAACCGATGCCCGCCGTCGCGTTGGAGGAGTTCGAAATACGCGTCAGTGAGCGGATGTAGTTAGTGTTCACGGCGATGTCGAGCTTCGGCGTCACCGCGGCATTGAGGTTCATCCGGAACGACTGCTTGTCGAGGGCGTTGGGTCGACGCGTGTAGAAGTGGTTACCCGTGCCGAGCGAGTCCAGGTAGCGCCGCTCGAACTTCGGCAGGGAGAAGACGCCCGTCTCATTCTCGTTCTCGATGCCGAGGAAATAGCGCAGTGCCTCCGTCCCGCCCGATAGCTGGAGCCCGGTCTGGGCACGGCTGCCTCTCCCGAGCGGCGTCGCATCGGGGTCATTGATCGGCGAGTACGTGCGCACCGAATCGATGTTGCACGTACCCGCCGCCTTGCCCGACAGGCGGCACGGGGTGTTCGTCGTGCCGTCCCACCCCGTGTAGTTGGTCTCGTACGTGTTGTGGTCGTCGAGCGTGCCCACTTCGCTGTACACCGACCACCGGGGCGCGCCCGCACGGCCACGGCGCGTGGTGATGACGATGACGCCATTCGCCGCGTCGGTCCCGTAGAGGGTCGCTGCCGACGGACCCTTCACGATCTCGATGTTCTCGATCTCCTCGGGGTTGATGTCCACCACTCGGCTCGGCTGCGCATCGCCGGTGAAGAACGCGAAGGACCCGTTGTTGGAGGTCATGCGGATGCCGTCGATCACATAGATCGGATCGTTCGACAGGTTCAGCGATCCCACCCCGCGGATGCGGACCCGGGCGCCCGTTCCGGCCTGCGTGCCCGTCGAGAGCTGCACTCCGGGGGCCCGCGCATTGAGCAGGTCCTGGAGGTTCGAGATCGGCTTGAGCTTGGTCTCGTTCGTCGCATCGATGGTCGCGATGGCGTTCCCGATCTCCACGCGCCGGGTGTCGCCGGTCGCGGTCGAGACGACAGCGCTCAGCGTGACGGCCACCGTCTGGAGCGTGACCTCCACCTGCGCGACCTGGCCGGCCACGACCGTCACGGCGCGTTTCTGCTCGGCGTATCCGATCCGCAGCGCACGCACCTGCTGGGGACCCGCGGGCACCCCGCGGATCGTCACCATTCCCTCGGGGTTCGTCTGCGCGCCCAGCAGGGTGTTCACGACGGACACCTGCACTTGCTGCAGGGGTGCTCCGGCCGCATCCTTGACGCTCACGACGACCGTCCCCGTGGTCGACTGCGCGACGAGTCCGGCTGGCCCAGCCGCCAAAGCCGCGGCGAGCACGCAGCCGCCCATCGCGGTGCGAACGACACTCCATCTCATGGCTGAAGTCCTCGAAGCTGAGGGTTTTGCACCGCCGGACGCGGCTGCCCCCGGGTCCGCCGCCTTCATATACCTCGCCGATCGCCAGCGCGTCAATGCCAGCTCGCCCCCCCCCCCGCGGGCCGGGCCGGCGGGAGCCGGGAACGTGGAAGCGCGAGGGGGGCACCCCGCACCGCGAGATGCCCCCTTCCCTGCGTCGGTCCGACGCCGAGGATCACTTCACGAACTGCTCCGGCGCATGGTACTCCATGCCGAAGGCCTCGGCCACTCCCTGATACGTCACCTTGCCGGCGACGACGTTGAGCCCCTTGAGGAGCGCGCCGTCCTCGCGCAGCGCCTGCTTCCATCCCTTGTTCGCCAACTTGAACGCGTACGGGAAGGTGGCGTTGGTGAGGGCCAGCGTCGACGTGCGCGGAACGCCGCCGGGCATGTTCGCCACGCCGTAGTGGATGATGCCGTCCACGGTGTAGACCGGGTTCTCGTGCGTCGTCGCCTTGATCGTCTCCACGCAGCCGCCCTGGTCGATCGCGACGTCCACGATCACCGCGCCCTGCTGCATGAGCTTGAGGTCCTCGCGCACGATCAGCTTGGGTGCCTTGGCCCCGGGGAGCAGCACGCCGCCCACCACGAGGTCGGCCGTGGAGATCTGCTCGAGGATGTTCTGCCGGTTGGAGAAGATCATCTGCACGTTGGCCGGCATGACGTCGCTCAGGTAGCGGAGCCGGGGGAGCGAGGTGTCGAGGATCGTCACCTTGGCGCCCATGCCCGCGGCCATCTTCGCCGCATTCACGCCCACCACGCCGCCGCCGAGGATCACCACCTTGCCGGGCGGAACGCCCGGCACGCCGCCGAGCAACACGCCGCGGCCACCGTAGAGCTTCTCGAGGTACTTCGCGCCCTCCTGCACCGCCATGCGGCCCGCCACCTCGGACATCGGCGTGAGCAGCGGCAGCTCGCGACTCGGGAGCTCCACCGTCTCGTACGCGATGCAGGTCGCGCCGGACTCCAGGTGCGCCTTGGTGAGTGCCTCGTCGGCGGCGAAGTGGAAGTACGTGAAGATCGTCTGTCCCTTCCGCATGCGCGGCCACTCGACCGCGATGGGCTCCTTCACCTTGACGATCATCTCGGCTTCCTTCCAGACGGCGTCCGCCGTGGGGAGGATCTTCGCGCCGACACTCGCATACTGCTGGTCAGTGAATCCGCTGCCGAGTCCGGCGCCCTGCTCGACGAACACCGTGTGGCCGGCCATCGTGAGCGCCTCGGCGCCCGCGGGCACGAGCGCCACGCGATTCTCGTTCGTCTTGATCTCCTTCGGAAGGCCGATTTTCATAAGTTGCAGATGAGAGGTGTGAGGTGGGGGGTATGAGGGAAGGGCGGGCCTGTCGATCTCACACCGGAGTCGCAGGTCCGAGCCTGACGACCGTCTGCTGCTCCACCGAGAAGAAGTCCCGGCAGACCATCGCGACGTCTTCCGACGTGATCGCGTCCACACGGGCGAGCACGTCACCGAGCGGACGGTACGGTTCATCGAAGAGCTCGACCGAGGCCGCCCGGTACATCCGCGACGTCGTGCTCTCCATCGAGAGCGTGATCTGGCCCTTCAGTTGCTGCTTGCCCATCGCGAGCTCGGCCTCGGGGATGCCGCCCGCCTGCAGCTTGCGCAACTCGGCGTGCACGGCGGCGATCGCGTCGGGCGCTCGCTCCGGCGCGCACCCCACGTAGATCCCCTGCGCGCCGGCGCTCCGGTGGAAGCTCTGGAACGCCTGCACCGAGTAGGCCAGGCCCAGCTCCTCCCGCACCTTCTGGAAGAGCCGCGAACTCATCCCGCCGCCGAAGAGCAGGTTGACCAGCATCAGCGGGTAGCGCCGCGGGTCGCCGTGCGGCACGGTGACGTTCCCGAACACGAGATGCAGCTGCTGCGTGTCCCGCTCGACCACGCGTTCGGCGGCGGGGACGGCGCGCGGCACGGGCACCGCCAGCGGGGTGGGATCGCCGGCGCGCAGCGCGCCCCATCCCGTGCGGTCGAGCACGTCGAGCAACTGCTCATGCTCGACATTGCCCGCCGCCGCGACCACGATCTGCGAGGCCACATACGCGCGCTCGTGGAGCGCGCGCAGGTCACGCACCTGGAGCGCCCCGACGGTCTCACGCGTGCCGAGGATCGAGTAGCCGAAGGGGTGTGAGCCCCAGAGCGTCTCGTTGTGGATCTCGAAGACGATGTCATCCGGCGTGTCATCCACCATCGAGATCTCCTCGAGCACCACGCCGCGCTCCAGCGCGAGGTCGCCCTCGCGGAGCGCCGGGCGCAACATCAGGTCGAAGAGCACGTCGGCCGCTTGCGGCAGATGCTCGTCGAGCACGCGCGCCTGGAACGACGTCGCCTCGCGCCCGGTGTAGGCGTCGAGCGAGCCGCCGAGCGACTCGAGCGCGAGCGCGATCTCGTGGGCGGTGCGGCGCTCCGAGCCCTTGAACACCATGTGTTCGAGCAGGTGCGACACGCCCATCTTCTCCCGCGCCTCATGGAGCGAAGCCCCGCGCACCCAGGCCCCCAACGAGACAGACCGTACGCCCGGGAGATGCTCCGAGAGTACGGTCAGTCCATTGGGCAGGACGGTCCGCTGCACGCCGCGCTCAGTCAACGCAGCCACGGCGACGGACGCGTTGATCACTCGCGCGAACGGCCTCCGCGACCGCCACGGCCTCCGCCGCGGGGGCGGTCACCGCGCGAACGCTCCCCACCACCAGCCGCCACGGGCTCGCCCGCCGGCTCGCCCTCGGCCTCGCCATTGGACGCAGCCGGCGCGCCTTCGGGCTTCGGCAGCAAGGCCTTCATGGAGAGGCGGAGGCGGCCACGCTCGTCACGGTCGATGAGCTTCACGGTCACCTGCTCGCCCTTCTTCACCACGTCCTCCGGCTTCTCGACGCGCGTGTGGCGCATCTCGGAGACGTGGAGGAGCGCCTCGGTGCCGGGCATGATCTCGATGAAGGCGCCGAACGCCGTCACCGACTTCACCGTGCCCTGGTAGGTCTCAA
>JAOUHR010000102.1 GCA_029884515.1 Gemmatimonadota bacterium | reverse complement strand
CTCGCGATCGCCCTCTTCGGCATCACGCTGATGGTGGGATCGCCGTGGAACATGGCGCTCCCATGGACCGGTGTCGCGCGCGCGCTGGGAGCCGCCGTCATCTACGCGCTCTACATCCCGCTCATCCACCGGCTGCGCGGGCCGCTCGAGGCATCCGTCGCGTCGATCTACGTGGTGATCGGCGCCGCAGTGGTCTTCCTTGCCATCGCCGGCGCCGGCGGCACGCTCCTCACGGGCATGTCGCCCAGCCAGTTCGCGCTCGCCTTCACGCTCGCTGCCTTCAGCACCGCGGTCGCCTTCATCGCCTTCCTGCGCGGCCTCGAGGTCCTCGGACCGGTGCGCACCGCGATCCTCTCCACGGTGGAGCCGTTCTTCACCGCGCTCCTCGCCGCAGCCGTGCTCGGCCAGCGCGTCGGGCCGTCCGTGCTCGCCGGCGGCGTCACCATCGTCGTCGCGATCCTCCTCCTGCAGCGCTCGGGCACGCCTGCGATCCCCGCCGTCCCCTCTCCCGACTGATGGCCACTCCCGCGCCCGACCTCGACGCGAGCCGGCTCGCGCCCGGCACGCTCTTCACGCTGCTCGCCGCGACGGGCTTCGCCGCGGTGAGCATCCTCACCTCGCTCGCCACCGCGAGCGGGCTCTCGCTCGCCGCCCTGCTCGCCTGGCGTTACGTGCTCTCCGCCGTCGTGCTCACCGTCTACGTCGGGACGCACGACTACAAGCGCATCCCACCGCGCGAAATGCTGCTCTTCATCTCGATCGGCGGATTCGGCCAGGCGTTGTTGGTCTACCTGGCACTCTCGTCGCTCGCGTACATCCCGGTCGCGACCCTCGCCTTCCTCTTCTACTCGTATCCCGCCTGGGTCGCGCTCGTGCAGGCGGTGCGCGGCGCCGAGCGGCTCGACCTGCGCCGCGGCGCGGCACTCGCTCTCTCGTTCGCCGGCATCGTCGTCATGGTCGGGTTCCCCGGCGCCGAGAGCGTGGATCGCCGCGGTGTCCTCCTCGCGCTCGCCGCCGCCGTGGTCTACGGCGCCTACATCCCCGCGATGCGCGTGATCCAGCGCGACCATCCCGTCGCGCCGACCTCGGCCTACTCCAAGATCGGGGCGGCGCTCGCCTTTCTGGTGCTCAGCGTGGGCGACCGGAGCTTCACCTGGCACCTCACGCCGGGAACGTGGGGCGTGGTGCTCGCCCTCGTGATCTTCAGCACGGTGCTGCCGAGTGTCTTCTTCCTGATGGGGCTCATCCGGCTGGGCCCCGTGCGCACCGCGATCGTCTCGACCGTCGAGCCCTTCCTCACCGCGCTGCTCGGTGTGGTGGTGCTCCGGCAGGCGTTGACCTTCCCGACACTCGCCGGCGGCGCGCTCATCATCGGCGCCGTCGTGCTGCTGCAGTTCAGGCGCGACCGGGTCGCGTAGCGGCCTACGCCACGCCCGCGGGCACCCGCGCCTCCGGCCGCACCACTGGCGTCGTCTTCGCGCGGATCTCGACGTCGTCCACGATCCCCTCCTCGAGCCAGGCGTGCTCGCCCTTCATCACGGACTGCGCGAGGCGATACAGCTTCACGTCGTGCTGGCCGTAGAGCGCGCGGAAGCTCGCCTCCACCCGGTCGCGCGACTCGCGGCAGAAGACGTCGGCGAGTTCCATCGCCTTCGGGTTCCCCTGCCCCGCGAGCATCTTCGCCCGCGAAATCACGGCCGCCATCGCGTAGAGCTCGGCGCCGATGTCCACTGCGCGGAAGAGCACCATCTGCCGCTTCTCGAGCTTGGGCCCGAACCGCACCATCGCGTGGAAGAGCGTGCGCCCGAGTCGGCGCGTGGAGCGCTCGAGGTACCGGATGTGCGCGCCCAGCGGCCCGAAGCCCTCGTAGGACCGGAAGGAGGGGATCCAGGTGCCGGGATACCACGTGAGATAGAAGGGCGCCGCCTTGAGCGCGAACTTGACGCGCGTCCCGAACGATGACTCCGGCGCGACGATCGGGAAGGCGCGCGCGAAGTGCTCGTCCACCGCCTCGCGGGCGATGAAGAGCCGCATGATCTCGCTCGAGCCCTCGAAGATCAGGTTGATGCGGCTGTCGCGCATGGCGCGCTCGATGGGCAGCGGCTTCTCACCGCGCGCGCGGAGGGAGTCCGCCGTCTCGTAGCCGCGTCCGCCGCGGATCTGCAGCGCGTCGTCCACGCTCCGCCAGGCGAGCTCGGTGTTGAACATCTTGGCGATCGCCGCTTCGAGGCGGATGTCGGTGCCGCCGCGCTCGTAGAGCGCGGTGGAGAGGAGCGCGACCGACTCCATCGCGAAGGTGTTCGCCGTCATGCGCCCGAGCTTCTGCGCGATCGCGTCGTGTTTGCCCACCGGCTGGCCCCACTGCACGCGCTCCGCCGCCCACTCGCGCACGCCGCGGAGCACGGCTTTCGTCGCGCCGGCGACCGAGGCCGGGATCGTGAGGCGCCCGGTGTTGAGCGTGATGAGCGCGAGCTTGAGCCCCCGGCCCTCGCCCCAGAGGATGTTCTCGCTCGGGACCTTCACGTCCTTGAAGGAGATCCAGCCGTTCTCGATCGCCCTGAGACCCATGAAGTGGCAGCGGTGCTTCACCGAGATGCCCGGCGTCTTCGCGTCCACGATGAAGGCCGTGATCTGCTTCTTCTTGAGCTTCCCGTTCACCATCCGGTCCGGCGTGCGCGCCATCACCACGAAGAGCTCGGCGCGCGTGCCGTTGGTGCACCAGAGCTTCTCGCCCGTGATCGACCAGCTCTTGCCGTCCTCGCTGGGCGTGGCCGCGGTGGTCATGTTCGCCGGGTCGGAGCCCGCGTTCACCTCGGTGAGCGCGAACGCCGTGATGGCGCCCTTGGCGATGCGCGGGAAGAACTTCTTCTTCTGCTCCTCCGTGCCGAAGAGCTTGAGCGGCTGCGGCACGCCGATGGACTGCGACGCCGAGAGCAGGGCGCAGAGCGACCCGCACTTCGAGGTCACGAGTTCCATCGCCTTGACGTAGGCCATCTGCGAGAGGCCGAGCCCGCCGTACTCCTTGGGGATCTTCATGCCGAGCGCGCCCATCTCACGCAACTCCTGCACGTACGCCTCGGGGATGTCCCCGGAGCGGTCCACCATGTCGGCGTCGTAGCGCTCCAGGAAGGCCTTGAGCGTCTCAAGGAAGGGCTTGGCCTCGGCCTCTGCGACTGGATCCTCGGCGGGGTGCGGGTGCACCAGGTCGAAGCGGAACCGGCCGAGGAAGAGTTCCTTGACGAAGCTGGGGTGTTCCCACTCCGTCTCGCGGGCCGCCTCGGCGACGTCGCGCGCCTCCTGCTCGGAAGCGACTTCGGTGTTCATCTGTCCGGCCACGGGGGCCTCCTCAGAGAGGGCGTCCTTCGGGCGGGTCGCAGGGCTTCCCGCAGCGTCCTCTATAGCTACCCCGCGATGCCGGCACTCACAATGCCGTGCCGGTAGAGCACCAAGCCGCCGATGAGCGCGATGAGGGCGAACGCGAACCACTGGATCGCGTACGAGCGATGCGGCCCCGCATCAGGCACTGGAGTAGCGAGGCGTCGAGGCACCGAATCGGCACGGGCGGCCGAGTCCGAGGTCATGATGATCTGCACGCGGGCGACGGGGGCCCCGATGCGCGCGCCGAGGGCCGCGCGGTTGAGCGAGCGCAGGGGGCGCGCCCCATCCTCGGGCGCGGCAGGACCGGTGGAGTCCAACGGCATGAGGTAGCCGGTGAGCGTGACGTATTCGCCTTCCCGCCAGCGAGCGGGATCCGCGCTGGCGGCGTCCGGGGAGTAGACCCATCCGCGCGTGACGATCACGAGCGAGTCGGTACCCGGAACCGCCATGGGCGTGATGAGGTGCACGCCCGGAGAACCACCGTTGGTCCGGCCCGCGAGCACCTGCTCGAGGTCGTAGCGGAACCGGCCGGCAACGCGCACGATCCGCCACGATGGATCCGTGGTGTCAGCCAGCGCCTTGGCCAGCACGGTGGGGGGCTGGTGGAGTCGCTCAAGGAGGCGCGCATTCGCCGCCTCGCGCTCCTCGTGCCGGACGAGCTGCCAGACCCCGAGCCGCGCGAAGAGCGCGGCGAAGGCGAGGGGGATGACGAGCCCAAGAACGGGGCGGAGTCGCACGAGGGACCTCGATTTGTGTCTTCGGTCACAATTAGCTGCCAGGCGGCACCGAGATTGCGGGAAGTCTAAGGTGGAACCATGATTTCCGGGGCCCGGCGCAGAATCGTCGGGGCCGAATCGACCCTGCCCACCGCGCTCGGCAATGTCCCCACCGATGTTCCGCCGACAGTTCCTGCTGTTCCTCGCTCTCGCTGCAAGCGCGCTCAGCTGCGGCCGTGATATCACCGGCCCCGGCGGCGTGGGCCGCGTGGCGGCCATCGCCCTCGACCCGCAGTTCGAGAGCGTGCGGCTCCTGGGCTCCGGAGAGGTGTTGGGGATCGGCTCCGTCGTGCCGTTCCAGAAGGTGCGGGTCGTCCTGCGACGGGCGGATGGCAGCGTCGCCGTCGACACACTGGTCGACTTCCCGCCCGGGCAGGACGCGATCACGCTCAAGTTCACCGTGCAGCTCGACCCGGCCGCGCCGAGCACGGGCGAGCCGCTCTCGGCCACGATGAAGTACATCAACGCGGCAGGCGACACCGTCTTCGCCGGCGGCCCCGTGACGGTCGTCGCGAAGGCGGCGACAGCCAACAATCCGCCGCCACCCGTCGAGGTGCCGATCGGCGTGTACGTGGGACCCGGAGCGGACGCGGCGAGCATCGTCATCGCCCCCGACTCATTCGTCGGCGTGATCAACGCCCAGACGACCTTCTCGGCCATCGTCTACTCGACTTCGCAGCAACCGCTGCCCTCGGCGCCACGCGCATTCACCTCCACCGACTCGGCGCGCGTGCGCGTGGGCCTGAGCTCCGGCGTGGCCACGCTGCTCGGCGCGCGCGGCACCGCACTGATCATCGCGCAGACGCTCACGGGACAATCCGACACCGCACTCGTCCGCATCACGCCGACGCCGACCGCGCTCGTGCTCGTGAGCGGCGGGAACCAGCAGACCTTGCAAGGCACTCCGTTCCCGAATCCCGTGCGCGTGCGCGTGAACGCCACGGACGGGCTCGGCGTCGCGGGCGTCACGGTCAACTTCGCGGTGACGCGCGGCCAGGGGAGTGTGAGCGCGCCGAGCGCGGTGACGGATGTGGCCGGCGAGGCACAGGTGAACTGGATCGCCGGCGACTCTGCCGGCGCCGCCATAATGACGGCCTCCATCCCGCAGACGGCGATCTCGCTCGCCGTCGGTGGCCAGCAGATCTCCTCGGCGCCGGCGTCGCTCGCCTTTAGCGCGAGCCCGGCGAACTTCACCGCGGGCGCGACGATCCCGTCGTTCACGGTGTCCGTGCGTGATGGCGCGGGCGGCGTCGTGGCCGGCTTCAATGGGAACGTCGTGCTCTCGCTCACCGGCGGCACGGCCGGGGCGACCATCGTCGGCACCTCGACGCGTGCCGCGGTGAATGGCGTGGCTACCTTCCCGGGCCTGACCATCGACCGGGGCGGCACGGCGTACCGCCTCGTGGCGTCGGTCACCGGCGTGCCCCCGGCACAGTCCAACGCGTTCGACGTCGCGGCCGCGCCGGCGAGCACGATCACGATCACGAGCGGCGCCGGTCAGAGCGCGCCGCCGAGCACCTTGCTGCCCGATTCCATCCGCGTGCGGGTGACCGACCAGTTCGGCTTCCCGAAGGCGGGACTCACGGTGCAGTTCGCGGTCGTGGCGGGCGGCGGCAGCGTCTCTCCCGCGTCGGCGACCAGCAACGTCGACGGACGCGCGGCGACGGCGTGGACGATCGGCGCCGGCGGCACGCAGCAGATGACGGTGACCGTCGGCGCCCTGCAGCCGGTGGCGGTGAGTGCATCGGTGTTCACCGGCGGCGGCACGCCGGTGCTGTTCATGGGTGTTGACTATGTGGCCGCTGTCGTCGACGGCACCAAGACCGTGCCGATCTATCTCTCACCAGCGTCGGGCAGCGCGCTCGTCGCGCAGCTCGTGATGCGTGATACGCTCGTCGCGAAGTGGGCGGTCGACTCGGTCATCTTCACCGCGGGCGCGACCACGCGAAGCCCGGCGTTCACGGGACGTGGGGTGGGCAGCACATATGGCGTCGTGAGCTCTTCGGCCGGCACGGACTCCCTATTGGTGACGGTGGACTCTGCCGGGATGATCCTCAGTGGCAGCAACTCTAATCCGAACGTGGTGATCGGTGACACCCTGCGGAAGCTGATCCGTCTCTCGGCGCCCGCGCCGGCGGGTGGCCTGACGGTGGTGGCGCGCTCGGACGACCCGACGGCCGTGCTCGTGGCGCCCGGAGAGGGCCTCGGCGCGCCGGCGGATCCGTGCGACATCTACTGCTACGACCTCCGGGTGGCGGATGGCGTGAAACTCCTGGCACCGCCGGCGGAGTCCGCGGTGGTGTTCATCCCGGCCGGTCAGTTGTCGGGACAGCTGGTGGTGCTCCCCATCGGTCAGTCGGCCGGCATGACCGTGACGCTCGAGGCTCCTGGGTACGCGGGCACCTCCGCCCCGTTCGCGGTGGAGCAGGGCACGCTGGCGCTGTACTCGTACTACTCGAACCTCTACGATCCGCTGCCGGTCGGCCATCAGAATCGGATCCAGATCCAGCCCTCGCGGCCGGTGAGCCGTGACATCCCGATCCGGTTCACGAGCCGCGTTCCCGCGGTGGCTCGAGTCGACACGCTCGTCACCCTCCCGCGCGACCCGAGCGGCTACGGCTACTCCTACTACGACTATCTGGGCGTCGTCGCGGGCGTTTCGCCGGGACAGTCCTGGGTGGTGTACCAGGCACCCGGGTTCCGGACCGACTCGTTCCAGGTGAACATCGTCGCGCCCTATGTGGTCCAACTT
>JAOUHR010000101.1 GCA_029884515.1 Gemmatimonadota bacterium | reverse complement strand
GTGGTCTATGGGGCCGAGGTGGGGCCGCGGGCTTTGAACCGCTATGTCAAGCCGTAACGGCGGATGTGAGGTGGGAGGTGTGAGGTGTGAGGGTGCGCGCGGGGCGGCACCGATGCGTGCCTCCACGCCGATGCAACTCCTCTCCCCTCTCCTCCTCGTTCTCTCGCTGACTGTTCTCGCCGCGCCGGTCTCCGCGCAGGCGAAGATCGGGATGATCCCGGTGGGCGCCAGCGAGCTGCGCGACTCGGTGGCGCTCTTCTCGACCGATCGCTCGGCGCTCTTGCGCCGTTGGACCGTGGATTACTCGCCGGCGCGGCGGGCGCGGTTCAAGGCGTTCTACACGGAGTGGCGTGCGCGGCTCGCCAGGGTCGACTTCGCCAAGCTCGGCCAGGAAGGGCGCATCGACTACATCCTCCTCGACAACCGGCTCCGGTCGGAACTCGACCAGCTCGCGCGCGAGGAGAAGCACGCGGTGGAGATGGCGCCGCTGGTGCCGTTCGCCGGCGCGATCACGGACTTCGAGGAGGCACGCCGGCGGCTCGAGGAGCCTGACGCGCCGGGCGCGGCGCGGGTGCTCGCCGCGATCGCGAAGCAGGCAGACAGCCTCACCAAGTCCACGCGGGCGAAGGCCGCCGACAGCGCCACGCGCCCCGAACGCATCGTCGCGCTGCGCACCATCGGCTACATCGACGACCTGCAGAACACACTCAAGGATTGGCAGCGCTTCTCGGCTGGCTACGACCCCACCTTCTCCTGGTGGACCGCCGACCCGTACCGGCGCGCGAACGAGGCGATGACCACGTACGCGAAGGCGATCCGCGAGGTGATCGTCGGGCAGAAGGAGGGCGAGCCGGAGCCGATCATCGGCGACCCCATCGGTGCGGAGGGCGTGAACGCCGACCTCGGGTTCGAGATGATCGCCTACACGCCCGAGGAGTTGATCGCGCTCGCCGAGAAGGAGTTCGCCTGGATCGAGGCCGAACAGAAGAAGGCCGCCCGCGAGATGGGCTTCGGCGACGATTGGCGCGCCGCGCTCGAGAGCGTGAAGCAGGACTTCGTGCCACCGGGCGAACAGCCGGAGCTGATCCGTCGGCTCGCACGGGAGGCCGTCGCCTTCGTGACGGACCGGAACCTCGTCACCGTGCCGCCGCTCGCCGACGAGATCTGGCGGATGGAGATGATGACACCGAAGCAGCAGCTCGTGTCGCCCTTCTTCCTCGGCGGCGAGGTGATCCTCGTCTCGTACCCGACCGACTCGATGGCGAACGACGACAAGCTGATGAGCATGCGGGGGAACAACCCGCACTTCTCGATGGCCACCGTGCACCACGAGCTGATCCCCGGGCACCACCTGCAGGGGTTCATGACCTCGCGCTACAACACGCACCGGCAGGCGTTCGGCACGCCGTTCTGGGGCGAGGGGTGGTCGCTCTACTGGGAGATGCTCCTCTGGGACCTGGGCTTCGCCAAGACGCCGCAGGACCGGATGGGGATGCTCTTCTGGCGCTCGCACCGCGCGGCGCGGATCATCTTCTCGCTCCGCGTGCACCTGGGCACCATGACGCCGCAGGAGGCCGTGGACTTCCTCGTGGACCGCGTGGGCCATGAGCGTGCCAACGCCGAGGCCGAGGTGCGCCGGTCGTTCAACGGCTCCTACTCGCCGCTCTACCAGGCGGCGTACTTGCTCGGCGGGATGCAGATCCGTGCGCTGCGCCGGGAGCTGGTCGAGACGGGGCGCATGACGGACAGGCAGTTCCATGATGCGATCCTGCAGGGTGGGCGGATGCCGATCGAGATGGTCCGGGCGCGGCTGATGCAGGTGCCGCTCACGAGGGATTACCGGGCGAACTGGAAGTTCATGAGGTAGAGACGGCAGAGGGCAGAGGGCAGACGGTGGACGGCAGAGGCCGCTGACTAGATTGACCACATGCCGGAGTCGTCCACCCACCTTCCCGTCTCGCGCCGCGCGGTGCTGCAGTCGCTCGGCGCCGTTGGGGTCGTCGCGGGCGCGGATCGGCTGCTGCCGGGGTTCGCGACACCTGCGGCTGACGACGGCGTTCCCCGCGCGCTCCAGCCGCGGCTGATCGACGGCGAGCGCGTCCACGAGGTGGAGATCGCCGAGACGCGGGTGCGCGTGGACGGCCGTGCGGCGACGGCGGTGACGATCAACGGTGGCATTCCGGGTCCGCTGATCCGCCTGCGCGAGGGGGAGGACGCGATCATCCGCGTCCACAATCGGCTCGCCGCGGACACCTCGATCCACTGGCACGGCCTGCTCGTGCCGCCGGAGATGGACGGCGTGCCGGGCGTGAGCTTCCCCGGCATCCTGGCGCGCTCGACGTTCGAGTACCGGTATCCCGTGAGGCAGGCCGGCACGTACTGGTACCACAGCCACTCCGGATTGCAGGAGCAACTCGGCCACTACGGCCCACTGATCCTCGATCCGGCAGAGCCGCTGCCCTACACGTTCGACCGCGAGTTCGTGCTGGTGCTCTCGGATTGGACCTTCGAGGACCCGCACCGCGTGATGGACCGGCTCAAGAAGGTGCCCGACTACTACAACCATCAGCGGCGCACGCTCGGCGACTTCTTCCGTGACGTCGCGCACGATGGGTTCATGCCCACGCTCCGCGACCGGTTGATGTGGTCGGGCATGCGGATGAATCCGACGGACATCGCCGACGTCACCGGGATGACGTACAGCTACCTCCTGAACGGGCTGGCCCCGGAGGCGAACTGGACCGGGCGCTTCCAGCCTGGCGAGCGCGTGCTGATCCGCGTGATCAATGCCGCGTCGAGTTCACACTTCGACCTGCGCATCCCCGGCGTGCCGATGTCCGTGGTGCAGGCGAGCGGGCAGATGGTCGCTCCCGTCGACACGGACGAGGTCCGGATCGCGCCGGCGGAGACGTACGATCTCCTCTTCACCCTTCCGGAGGACCGCGCGTACACGGTCGTCGCGGAGGCGATGGACCGGAGCGGGTTCGCCAGCGGGACGTTCGCGCCGCGCGCCGGGATGGTGGGCACGGTGCCCGCGCGCCGCCGCCGGCCGGTGCTCTCCATGGCCGACATGGGGATGGATCACGGAGTGATGGTGGGGATGGAACACGCGGGGATGGAGGGCATGGACCATTCCGCGATGGCGATGCCACCCGTGCCAGCCGCTCCACCCCCCGCGCCATCCCCCCCGCCGGCCGACGAGCACGCCGGCCACGACATGCCAGCGATGGCCGCCGCCGCAGCGCTTCGTCCGCCCGGCACGCTTCCCGAACCTGTGGCGCACGGCCCCGGCACGCACGGCGTGGGGAACGCGATGGTGCCCGACCGCACCGTGAGCCGGCTGGCGGAACCGGGCGTCGGACTCGGAGAGGACGGCTGGCGCGTGCTGGTCTACACGGACCTGCGTGCGCTCGCGCCGCGCGCCGACTTCAAGGCGCCGACCCGCGAGATCGAACTGCACCTCACCGGCAACATGGAGCGCTACACCTGGGGCATCGACGGCGTGGCGTTCAAGGACGCCGAGCCGATCCGATTCACGCATGGCGAACGGCTGCGGCTCACGTTCGTGAACGACACGATGATGAACCACCCGATGCACCTGCACGGGATGTGGATGGAGCTCGAGAACGGGCACGGCGACCGGATCCCGCGCATCCATACGGTGAACGTGAAGCCGGCGGAGCGCGTGTCGCTGCTCGTCACCGCCGACGCGCCGGGGCGCTGGGCGTTCCACTGCCACCTGCTCTATCACATGGAAGTGGGGATGTTCCGGGTGGTGGAGGTGGGCGATGCGGATCCGCATGCGGGGCACGAGATGCGAGGAGCGTCCAGTGCCGGCTGACCGCGCGCACGGGCCGCGGATCGTCCGCTCGGCGTTCGGCGCGTTCGCCGCGTTCTCCGCGCTCGCTGCGTTCAGTGCGCCGGCCTCCGCCCAGGACGTCCGGCACCCCATGCCGGCGCACGAGATGGAGTGGGGTCGCGCGACCTTCCTGCTGAGCGAGGTCCTCGAACTCGCACCCGACGCCGCGTCGCGCCCGATCTCCTACGACCTCCTCGGCTGGACGGGAGGCCCGGTGCACCGCGTCTGGTTCAAGGCCGAAGGCGTGGCCGCCACACGCGGCCAGGGCGCCGAGGGCGCGTATCAGATCCTCTACGGTCGCCAGGTCTCTCCCTTCTGGGACCTGCAGCTCGGCGCACGCGCGGACCTGCACACCTTCGCCGGTCGTACCGAGTCACGCGTGGGCGTGGCACTCGGCGTGCAGGGTCTCGCGCCCGGCTGGTTCGAACTCGAGCCCGAACTCTTCGTGAGCAGCGCGGGGTTGGTGATCTTCCAGGTGACGGGCTCGCACGACCTCTACGTCACGCAGCGGCTCGTCCTCCAGCCCCGCGCCGACGTGCGCCTCGCGGCGAGCGACGATGCCGCGCTCGGCCAAGGCAGCGGCTTGAGCCACGGCGCGCTCGCACTGCGCCTCCGCTACGAGCTCCGCCGCGAGTTCGCGCCGTACGTCGGCGTGCTCTGGGAACGGCGGTTCGGCCGCACGGCGGACTTCGCGCGCACGGCCGGCGGCGACGCGGGAGAGACACAGCTGGTGCTCGGCCTCCGACTCTGGCACTGAGAGCGGGGTCGCACGCCGTGGGCCTTCAGGGCGTTTGCGGGCGTGATTCTCGAGGCGTCGGGGATTCCCCGACGCAGTCCACGATGAAGTGCCGACAACCGGGTATCCGGACCTGCCCGAGATTGGATGGAGCAGTTTCGGGACGCGATCAGTCACTACCGTAGCCCATCCCCGACCCACACGCATGCGCCGCACCATCCGTGATCTCTCGCTCGTCGTCGCCCTGTTCTCGTTCGAGAGCGCGGTGCTTGCCGCGCGCGAGCCGTGCCCGATGGGAGCGGGCGACGCACCGGCGACGATCGTCGGATCCGAATCGGCGATGGACTCCGGGACGAAGCGCGGTTCGCACGACGACGAGGGCGCCCACGGTGTCCACGAGGTGACGCCGTCGAGCCATGGGCATGGGGATCACGCCCCGACGCGCGGCCACACGGATGCGGTGTGCGTCCTCGCGCTGACGTGCGCCTCCGCCGTACTCCCCGCCGTGCACTCGCCGGCCCCGACGGTCATTGCCGCCGGGTTCAACGCCCCGAGCGCCGTCCCGGCGCTGGCCCCCGGCCGCCGTCCTGCGCCGGACGTTCCTCCTCCTCGAGCGTAGTCGCGCGTCCGTCCGCACCACGAGGTGCGGACGCCGTGTAGGCGCACTCCGTCGCTGATGGGGTGCCGCCCGTCGACTCGAGTTCGCATCCAGCCGCACGCTGGCGCGCCGAGGCGACGACTCCCAGTCCGCTCGAGGTGCTCCTGTGTCCCGTCTCATCCGACTGCTGTCGCGGTTCCGGTCGCTGTTCCGGTCGCTGTTCCGGTCGCTGTTCCGGCAGCCGCCCCAGCTGCTGTTCCAGCGAAAGTCGCCACCGCTCCCGATGACTGGATCCGCCCGGCGGATCGCGCGCGGGGCGTTCGTGCTCGTCGCGCTCACCGCCCCGTCGTCACTCCTGGCGCAGGCGCCGACCGCCGACGGGCCGCTCACGCTCGATTCGCTCTACGCGGCGGTGCGGCGCACGAACCCCTCGGTCACGGCGGCCGACGCGCGCGCCCGTGCGCTTCGCGCCCGCGTCTCGATCGCCGGCGCGCTCCCCGACCCGCAACTGCAGCTGGGGTGGATGAACTACATGCTCCCCTCGCTCGCGCCGATGCCGACGCTCGGCATGACACAACTGCAGCTGATGCAGATGATCCCGGTCGCCGGACAGCTGGGGCTCGCGCGGGGTGTCGCGGACGCCAAGGCGGAGGCCGAACGCGCTCGGGCCGATGACGCCTGGTGGAGCGCGCGCGCGCGCGCGGCCGGACTCTTCCACGGCCTCTACCAGGTGGACGGTACGCTCGGCGTGATGCGCGAGACGCTGCGCCTGCTGGACGAGATCCGCGGCGCCGCCGAGGCGCTGTACCGCGTGGGCACCGGGCGCCAGAGCGACGTGCTGCGCGCACAGGTCGAGATCGCGCGGATGACCGAGGACACGCTCAAGATGCAGGCCGAGCGCCTCGCGATGACGGCCCAGCTGAACGCGCTGCTGGATCGCGCCCCCGACGCGCCGGTGGGGCGGCCGCAGTGGACGGCCGCCGCCACCGACGTGCCGCCTCTGCCCGACCTCATCGCGAGCGCGGCGCGGCATCGTCCCTCCCTCACGGCGGCCGCGGCAGAGACCGAAGCCGCCGGTCGGATGTCGGTGCTCGCGCGCCGCGAACTCTACCCCGACCTGCAACTCGGCGTCCAACTCGGGCAGCGCGGCGGAGAGCGGATGGGCAGCCTGATGATCGGCACGAGCCTTCCCATCTTCGCCCGCCAGCGCCAGTACCGTGAGCGGGAAGCCGCGGACGCGATGCGCGCGATGGCCGTGGCCGACGAGGCGATGGCACGCGCCGAGACCTTCGGGGAACTCGGCGTGGTGCGCGCCGAACTCGAGCGGTCGCGTCGCCTGCAACAGCTCTATCGCACGACCATCCTGCCGCAGGCGGATGCCACGGTCGCCTCGGCGCTCGCGGCGTATCGCTCGGGGCAAGTGGACTTCATGACCTTGCTCGAAAGCCGCATGTCCGTCAACGCGTTCCGCCAGGAACTCATCGCCCTCGAAGCGGATGAAGGCCGCGCCTGGGCGCAGCTCGAGATGCTCGTCGGCTCCGCACTCCCAGCCAGAGGAACCACGCCATGAACACGCCATCGACATTCGGGGACCGGCCGGCCACGGCTCGCGCGCGCGCCTGGCGTGCCGGCACGGCCGTGGTCGTGCTCGTGGTCGCCACGATCGTGACCATCGCCCTCTCCCGGCGTGGCGCCGTGCCGGAGGACACGATGGCGGGGCACGATCACGCC
>JAOUHR010000510.1 GCA_029884515.1 Gemmatimonadota bacterium | reverse complement strand
TCGCCTCGCTCGTGCCCTACTCGACGCGGTTCCGCGAGGGCACGAACCAGGTCATGACCGTGTCGGCCACGGGAGGCGACGCGAAGGTCCACACACCCGTGCCGCAGCTCTCGCTCGACTCGCGCGTGGGCGCGGGGCCGGCCTGGTCGCCCGACGGCACGCGGATGGCCGTCATCTATGAAGGGACGCTCTCGATCGTGACGGTGGACCGGAACGGCGTGCCCAATGGCCCGCCGCGCCGGGTGACGAACGAGATGGCGCATGCGCCGAGCTGGACCGCCGACTCGCGCACGATCCTCTACGAATCGATGGACAGGCTGCGCACCGTGGACCTCGAGACGGGAGCGACGCGCGACGTGCCGGTCACGCTCGACTACACGCCGTCGATCCCGACGGACCGGGTGGTGGTGCACGCCGGGCGGCTCGTGGACGGCCGCGGGCAGACCGCGCGTGCGAACATGGACGTGATCATCGAGGCGAACCGCATCAGGCAGGTGGTGCCGCACGACGCGGCGAACCACCGCACAGGGACGCAGGTGGACGCCTCGGCGCAGACCGTGATGCCCGGGCTGATCGAGTACCACACGCACCTGCAGAAGGACCTGGGACGCGCGGCGTACCGCGCCTATCTCGCGTTCGGCATCACGACCGTGCGGAGTCCGGGGAGCACGCCGTACGAGGCGGTGGAGGATCGCGAGGCGGTGGAGGCCGGTGTGCGGCCGGGGCCGCGCCTGTTCGTGACCGGCTACCTGATGGAGTGGAACCGCACCTACTACAAGATGGCCGTGGCGATCTCGAGCGTGGGTCACCTCGAGCTCGAACTCGAGCGGGCGAAGGCGCTCGAGTTCGACATGATCAAGAGCTACGTGCGCATGCCCGACCTGCAACAGAAGCGGATCGTGGAGTTCGCGCATTCGATCGGCGTGCCGGCCGCGTCGCACGAGGTCTATCCCTCGGCGCTGTCGGGGATCGACGGCACCGAGCACACCACGGGGACGAGTCGCCGTGGCTACTCGCCCAAGGCCGCCACGCTCGGCCGCGCGTACGGCGACGTGGCCGCGATCTTCGCCGCGAGCGGGATGCCGATCACGCCCACGTTGGCGCTGAGCGGTGGCGGACTGCGGCAGCTGATGGCGGCCGACACCTCGCTGGCCGCCGATCCGCGCTTCACGCTCTATCCACCCTGGCTGCGCGCGACCCTGACGCCCGCGGGCGCGGCGGCGCAGACGGCCGGGATGCCGCCGGCGGTGGTGTCCGCGTTCCAGACGGCGGCGGCCGCCGGCGGGCAGATGGTGGTCGGCCTGATGCGTGCGGGCACGAAGGTCGTCGCAGGCACCGACACGCCGAACGCCGCGACGCTGCACGGCGAGCTCATCACCTATGTACAGGCGGGGATGACGCCGTACGAGGCGCTCCGCACGGCGACGGTGAATGCGGCCGAGCAGTTGGGGATCGACGCCGGCGAGATCGCACCGGGCAAGCTGGCGGACCTCGTGATGGTGGACGGCAACCCGCTGCAGGACATCGCGGCCACGGTGCGCGTGCGGGGCGTGATCGCGAACGGGCGGGTGTTCCGCATGGCCGACCTCGTGCGGCCATGACTGCGGCGCGGGTCGAGCTGCCGGTCGGGGTCTCGGGCCGCCGCCGGCTCAAGGTCGCCTTCGTGGGCACGCACGGGGTGGGGAAGACCACGCTCTGCTTCGACCTCGCCTCGCAGCTCAAGCGGCTCGACTTGGGCGTGGACCTCGTGAAGGAGGTCGCGCGTCGCTGCCCGCTGCCGATCAACGAGGAGACCACGCTCGACGCGCAGGCCTGGATCCTGCACACGCAGATCGCCGAGGAGATCGCAGCCGAGGCGATGTACGAGGTGGTGATCTGCGACCGGTCGGTGCTGGACAACTACGCCTATCTCGTGGCGCGGGTGGGGCGGCGGTCCGACCTGGATTCGCTGGTGGACGGTTGGATCCGCGGGTACGACGCGCTGTTCAAGGTGCCGATCCTGGCGGCGCCCTCGTTCGACGGGAAGCGGGCGGTGAGTCCGGCCTTCCAGGTGGAGATCGACGAGATCATCGACGAGCTCGTGAAGGCGTTCGGGGTGACCGTCCATGCGCTCGACCCGGCGGATCGTGAGGGCTGGATCCGGCAGGTGGTGGCGACGCTGGGGCTGCCCGCGGCCCC
Source organism: Gemmatimonadota bacterium (assembly GCA_029884515.1). Classification (GTDB taxonomy): domain Bacteria; phylum Gemmatimonadota; class Gemmatimonadetes; order Gemmatimonadales; family Gemmatimonadaceae; genus Pseudogemmatithrix. The sequence continues at coordinate 25 of JAOUHR010000510.1, read as the reverse complement.
GCCGCAGATCGACCTTTTCGGGTCG
>JAOUHR010000100.1 GCA_029884515.1 Gemmatimonadota bacterium | reverse complement strand
CCATCCGCGGGTTCAAGACGCGCTTCCACCTGTACACAGTGCCGGGGCAGGTGTACTACAACGCCTCGCGCAAGCTCATCCTCAAGGGCGTGGATGGGATCGTCTTCGTCGCCGACTCGCAGGTGGAGCGCATGGAGGCGAACCTCGAGGCCATGCAGAACCTGTACGACAACATGGCCGAGTATGGGTACGACCTCACGAAGATGCCGTTCGTCATCCAGTACAACAAACGCGACCTTCCCAACGCGGCGCCGCTCGCGGAGCTGCAGCAGTCGCTCAACCCGGGATGGGAAGTGACGGAGGCCGCGCGCCAGAAGGTCACCGGCGACCAGTTCCATCCGGGCGAGAACATCATCGAGCAGCTGCCGACGGGGGAGTGGGTGGAGCACGCGACCTACTTCGAGGCGGTCGCGGTCACGGGGGACGGCGTGTTCGACACGCTGAAGGCCGTGAGCAAGCTGGTGCTCAAGACGCTCGCCTGACGGCGCGCGTCGGTACCTGGGTCGCGGACCGGTGAACCTCCCCAACTCGATCTCGGCGGCGCGGATCGCCGTCGCGCCGCTGATCGCCTTCCTGCCCTTCGTGCAGTCGGTCGGCTGGCGGGCCGTCGCGTTCGCGCTCTACCTGGTCACGGCGATGTCCGACCACTGGGACGGCTACATCGCGCGCAGCCGCGGCCTCGTCACCGACCTCGGCAAGCTGCTCGACCCGATCGCCGACAAGCTCCTGCTCGTGGCGACCTTCGTGCCGATGTTCCTGCTGCAGGCGCACGCCGACGATCCGCTGCTGCGGCTCCTGCCTGAGGTGGCGGAGCGCTCGGCGTATCCCTTCATGACGTGGGGTGTCGCCGCGTTCTGGTTCCCGTGGTGGGTGCTCGCGCTGATCGTGGGACGCGAGGTCTTCATGACCTGGTTCCGCACCTTCGCGCAGGGGCGCGGCACGGTGATCGCCGCGCAGCGGCTCGGCAAGTGGAAGGCCGGATTCCAGTACACCTGGATGGGCGCCGCCTACTTCTGGTTCGCGCTCAAGCTGCTCTTCGACGAGCGCCGGTGGCACGGGCCCGTGGCGACCTTCTGGGCGCAGTTGGTGGGCGCCATCGGCATCCTCGCGCTCGGAGTCGCCTTCCTGCTCACGCTCGTCTCCCTCGCGGACTACCTCGTGCGGCACCGCGCGGTGTTCACCGCTCGCGCCCGGTAGCCACCCGTGGACGTCGAACTCGTCACCATCGGCGACGAGCTGCTGCTCGGCTTGACGATCGACACCAACTCCGCGCACTTCGCGCGGGTCGCCGCCGACGCCGGCATCCAGGTGGTGCGGCGCACCGCCGTCGGTGACGAGGCCGACGCGATCGCCGCCGTGGTGGACGAGGCGCTCGCGCGCACGGGAGCGGTGATCACGAGTGGCGGACTCGGGCCGACGGCGGACGACCTGACCAAGCCCGCGCTCGCCGCGCTCTTCGGTCGCGCGATGCGGTTCGATCCGACGATCTGGGAGGCGCTGTGCGCACGATGGAAGGCGCGCGGATGGCCGGGCGAACTCCCCGAGTCGAACCGGGCGCAGGCGATGATCCCCGAGGGTGCCACGGTGCTCGCCAACGCGCACGGGTCCGCGCCCGGCATCTGGCTCGAGGACGTGGAGGGCCGCTGGGTGGCGATGTTGCCCGGGGTGCCCCGCGAATTCCGCGGCATGGTGCGCGACGTGGTCCTGCCGAGGCTCCTCGCGCGCGGCGCGGGCGGGACCGTCATCCGGTCGCGCACGCTGCGCACACAGGGGGTCGCCGAGAGTGCACTCGCCGACGTGCTCGGCGCGCTCGCCAAGGAGCCGCTCGGAGTCCCGCTAGCGTTCATGCCGGGGTGGGAGGGCGTGGACCTCCGGCTCACGGTGCGCGGCCTCGCGCCCGAGGAGGCCGACCTCCGGCTGGAGGCCGCGGCCGCGGCGCTCCGCGAGCGCGCCGGGCGCTGGATCTACGGCGAGGGCGATGCGGACGTGGCGGCGCTCGTGCTCGACGCGCTGCGCGCCGGCGGGATGCGGATCGCCGTGGCGGAGAGTTGCACCGGGGGGATGCTCGGCACGCGCCTCACCGCGATCCCCGGATCCAGCGACGCGTTCGTGGGCGGCGTGATCGCCTACGACAACGCGGTGAAGGTGCGGGAGCTGGGCGTGCGCGAGGAGACGCTCGACGCCACCGGAGCCGTGAGCGAGGAGACCGCCCGGGAGATGGCGAGCGGCGTGCGGGCGCGCTTCGCCGTGGACGTCGGCGTCAGCATCACCGGCGTCGCGGGGCCGGACGGCGGCACGCCGGAGAAGCCGGTCGGGACCTTCTGCGTGGCGGTGGACGTCCGCGGCGCGGTCCGCTCGCTGAGGACCGCGGGCGTGGGAGACCGGCATGAGGTGCGCCAGCGCGCCACGCAGGCCGCGCTGAGCCTCGTGCGGCGCGCGATCACCTGATCCTGGGGCGGGCTGGCGCGCCCCTGCGCCGAGTCAGTAGCGGGACCAGCCGCCCCCGGTCGAAACGACCGTCGCGCGGCGCCGTAGGTCTCACGAGGGTAACGACTCAGCCCCGCGGACCGCAGCCACGGCAGGTCCGTCCGGCACGCTGGTTGCCCCACCGTGGTCGCACCGGCGACCTTTCACCCATGAGAAAGAAAGACGTGCACGACGACGAGACCAGGACCTCCTCATTCGAGAACGCGGCCGTGGACCCCGTGTCCGAGCCGGACCTCACGGACGAGGCAGACCCCTCCACCGGCGGACACCAGGTGCTCGGCGAGGAGGCCGGCCTCGTCGCCTCGGCGCTGCAGGGCGAGCTCGAGGAGCAGAGGGAGAAGTACCTCCGGCTCTACGCGGAGTTCGAGAACTTCAAGCGCCGGGCTGTGCGGGACCGGCAGGATGCGGAGCACCGGGGCATGGGGAATCTCCTCCGTGGCCTGCTCGAGACGCTCGACGACCTCGCGCGCGTGGCGCACGTGGCGCCGGAGAGCACCGACGCCGCGAGCGTGATCGAGGGCGTCGAACTCATGGAGCGCAAGCTCCTCAAGTCGCTCTCCGGTCACGGGCTCGAGGTGGTGGACCCCAAGGGGCACGTGTTCGACCCGGCGCTGCACGAGGCGATCAGCACGGCGCCGGCGGAGAGCGAGGCAGAGGACCACCTGGTCGCACAGGTCTACCAGGTGGGCTACGTCTTCAACGGCACGCTGCTCCGTCCCGCCCGCGTCGTCGTGACGCAGTGGAACGGGTGAGCGCGCGACGCTGAGCGCCATGGCCCAGAAGGACTTCTACGCCGTGCTCGGCGTGAGCGCGTCGGCCACCGCCGACGAGATCAAGAAGCAGTACCGGCGGCTGGCCAAGCAGCACCACCCCGACTCCAACAAGAGCGACGCGAAGTCGGCGGAGCGCTTCAAGGAGATCTCCGAGGCGTACAACGTCCTCGGCGACGCCGAGAAACGGAAGCAGTACGACGAGATGCGCCGGCTCGGTGCGTTCGATCCGTTCACGCGGTCGCGCCCGGGGGGCGCGCGCGGCGGCGCGCAGGCGGGCCGCACCGGAGGTGGCCCGCGCGTGGAGGACATCGACATCGGCGGCTTCGGTGGCCTGGGCGACCTCTTCAGCTCGATGTTCGGTGGCGGGCGCGACCCCCGCCCGATGGGACCGGAGAAAGGCCAGAGCGTCGAGACGACGCTCGAGATCCCGTTCCGCGTCGCGGCCCTCGGTGGCAAGGTGCCGATCGAACTCGAGGTGAACGAGGAGTGCACCACCTGCGGCGGCACCGGCGCGGCCAAGGGCGCGCGGATGCAGGTGTGCCCCGAGTGCTCGGGGCGGGGCACCATCTCGTTCGGCCAGGGCTCCTTCGCGGTCAACCGGCCCTGCCCGCTCTGCCTGGGCCGGGGCCAGGTCCCGACGGAACGGTGCCCGACCTGCAACGGCGCGGGCGCGTCGCGCTCGCACAAGAAGCTGCTCATCACCGTGCCCGAGGGGACGGAGAGCGACTCGAAGATCCGGCTCAAGGGCCAGGGCGGGCGCGGCATGCGCGGCGGCTCCAACGGCGACATCCTGATCACGTTCATGGTGAAGCCCGATCCCGAGTATGAGCGTGACGGGCTCGACCTGATCGTGCACGCTCCCGTGAACATCGCGCAGGCCACGCTGGGTTCGAAGATCTCCGTGAGCACGCTCGACGAGAAGCGCGTGACGATCACGCTGCCCAAGGGCACCCCGAGCGGGAAGCGCTTCCGCGTGCGCGGGCAGGGAATCGGGAAGGGCAAGCACAAGGGCGATCTGCTCGTCGAGATCCGGGTGGTGGTGCCCGAGCAGCTCTCTGCCGAACAGGAGAGGCTCATGAAGCAATTCGCGGCGGCGGGCGGGCTGGAGTACTAGGCACACGCGGGCGCCGGGGTGCGCGAGCGCCTGAGTCGGCGCGATCACAGGCATCGCATCTACCGGCCCCGCAAGAGCTTGCGCGCCTCATGGGTGCCCGCTCCGTCGCGTCAGGGATTCGCGCACCAACGTCCGGGAGTCCGCTGACGGCGGGTGGTCCGGCCCATCCGTAACCTGATTATGCGAAGCGATTCGAACCGGGGGTCCAGTGCGCCCTCGGCGCGACGCGGTCGCTCATGCGAAGGTGCCGACGTGACGGCGCGAATGGCCGGGCCCCGAGGTGACCATGTCCGAAGGAACGGCGACCGAAGTCGCGACCCGCGTTGAATCCCCTCCCACGGTGCTTCGCGCCCGCGAGCACACCATCGAGATCGTCTCCGACTCCGGGGAGGGCGCCCAGAAGTGCGGGCAGGTGTTCGCCGCCGTCTCCGCGAAGATGGGGAACGGCGTCTGGACGGTGGAGATCATCCCGGCCGAGGTGCAGCCGCCGCCCAGGGTGCCCGAGGGCGCGAGCGGCAACCGGATCCGGATCGGCGACGGGCCCGTGACCAACTGGGGCGACCGCACGGACCTCGTGGTGGCCTTCAACGAGCAGGTGCTGCTCGCGCGCCACCGGCTGGGCGCGCTCGCGCCCAACGCGACGCTCCTCGTGGAGGACATGTGGGCCACTTCGGAGGACCCCGCCATCGTCAAGCAGTGGGATGCGGCGATGGCGGAGCTCTCCGGCACCGGCTATCGCGTCGTCCGGATACCGATGCAGGAGCAGTGCCTCACGCTCATGGACAACCCCCGCAAGGGGAAGAACATGTTCGCGCTGGGGATGCTGGCCCGCATCTACGGCCGCGACATGGACCGCATCCGCGAGCAGATCGCGCACGCGTTCCGCAAGAAGAGCGAGGCGGTGTACGAGCAGAACGTAGCCCTCGTCGACCTGGGCTTCGAGTGGGCCGGCGAGCACATCGACTTCCGGGTCGACGTGCCCCCCGCGCCCGGCGACCGGCCCCTGCTGGTGATGAACGGGAACGAGGCGCTGGGCATGGGCGCGATCGCCGCGGGGATGGACATCTGCGCGATGTATCCCATCACGCCGGCGACCTCCGTCTCCCACTACCTGAGCGAGGTGTTCGAGCGGTTCGGCGGCGTGGTGCACCAGGCCGAGGACGAGATCGCGGCCGCAGGGGTCGCGATCGGCGCCTCGTACGCGGGCAAGGTCGCGTTCACCATCACCTCGGGCCCTGGCCTCGCGCTCAAGACGGAGTTCCTCGGGCTGGCGATCATGACGGAGACGCCGCTCGTGGTGGTCGACGTCCAGCGGGGGGGACCCAGCACCGGGCTCCCGACCAAGGTCGAACAGTCGGACCTCCTCGCGGCGCTCTTCGGACAGCCCGGCGACTCCCCGCACGTGATCATCGCGCCGGCGACGATCGAGGAGTGCTTCCACGTGATGGTCACCGCGCGACGGATCGCCGAGACCTTCCGGACCGTGGTGATGGTGCTCTCCGACGCGAACCTCGCGACGGGCGTCTCGCCCTTCCCGCGCCCGACCCTCGACACGCAGTGGCAGGCCGCGCCGATCGACCTCGCGCCAGTCGGCGACGGGGCGAAGCCGTACGCGTGGGACGAGCGGACCGGTCTCTCGCGACGCATCGTGCCAGGCCAGCCCGGCGGGATGTTCACGCTCACGGGGCTCTCCCACGACGACCGGAGCAAGGTCGCGTACGACTCGCGCATCCACCAGCACAGCTCCGCGATGCGGAGCCGGAAGCTCGCCGTGCTGCAGAGCCTGCTCAAGCCGCCACCGCTCTACGGCGACGAGCAGGGCGACCTCCTCGTGGTGGGGTGGGGGAGCACGAAGGGGGCGATCGAGGAGGCCGTCGACCGCGTGCGGTCCGAGGGGCACAAGGTCTCGTCGCTGCACCTCCGCTTCCTCTCGCCGCTGGAACCGGGCATCAAGCCGATCCTCCAGCGGTTCAAGAAGGTGGTCGCGGTGGAGATCAACTACAGCGATGAGCCGGACGCGCCGTACATCAACGACCAGAACCGGCGGCGCGGGCAACTGGCGTGGATCCTCCGCGCCACCACGCTCGTGGACATCGACAGCTGGACGCGAGTGCCGGGCGAGCCCCTGCACCCGGGCTCCATCGTCGAGGCCATCCGCGCCCGCGTGCCAGGCGTCCCCTCGGGAGGTACCGCATGAGCGTTTCCTGCCAGCTGCTCCATGTCCTCGATCAGCAGGACGACGGCGCCGAATACGAGATGGGCACGTACGAGGGCCCACGCGCGCGCTGGTGTCCTGGGTGCGGCGACCACTCGGTGCTCACCGCCGTGCAGCGATTGCTCACCGCCGAGCAGTTGATACCGGAGCAGACGGTCTTCGTCTCGGGGATCGGGTGCTCGAGCCGGTTCCCGCATTACCTCAAGACCTACGGCTTCCACGGCATCCACGGCCGCGCGCTCCCGGTCTCCACGGGGATCAAGCTGCACCGGCCGGAGCTCAATGTCTTCACGGTGATGGGCGACGGCGATTGCACCTCCATCGGGGCGGCGCACTGGGTGCATGCCCTGC
>JAOUHR010000509.1 GCA_029884515.1 Gemmatimonadota bacterium | reverse complement strand
ACTTCCGCCGCCAGGCGCGCAACTGCTCGTTCCCCCCGCTCTACATCCGCGCCGCCAAGGAGGTGCGCGAGGGCACCCTCCTGCAGGGGAATCCGCGGCTCAAGATCACCACGCCCTGCCGGCCGGACCGCGACGAGTACCAGCAGTGGATCCTGCTTGAGTACCTCACGTATCGCACCTACGCGGCCATCGACTCGGTGAACCACCGCACGCGGCTCGCGCACATCACCTACCAGGACTCGACGGGCCGGGAGAAGCCGGTCGCCGTGACCGCGTTCTTCCTCGAGATCGAGGAGGAAGTGGCCGATGAGCACGACCTCAAGCTGGTGGAGACCAAGGGCGCGCTCTTCGCCGACGTGGTCACGCCGATCCTCGACAAGCTCTCGCTCTTCGAGTACTGGATCGGCAACACCGACTGGTCACTCTCGCAGCTGCACAACATCACGCTGTTCCAGAACGCGGCGCTGCAGTACGTGCCGGTGGCCTACGACTTCGACTGGTCGGGGACGGTCAACGCCCGGTATGCCTTCCCGCAAGCGAACCTCGGGATCCGCTCGGTGAGGCAGCGCCTGCACCGCGGACCGTGCCGCACGGCGGCCGAGTGGGCGCCGACGATCACGCACTACCTGGCGCGCAAGCCGGTGCTCGACTCGATCTGGGCCACGCCGCTCGAGGGGCTCGATCCCAAGCGGCAGGCGGAAACCAAGAAGTGGCTCGACGAGTTGTGGCCCCTGCTCGGTGACGCCGGGCGCTTCAAGCGTGCGGTGATCGACATCTGCCAGCCCAAGGGGAACTGACCGTCAACGCGGCCGCAGCACGCCGTCAGGCTTCCGCCACGACCTCGAGGAGCGCCTTGCCGTAGCGCTCGAGCCGGGTCGGGCCCACGCCGTGCACGCGCCCCAGCGCAGCGAGCGTGGCCGGCCTGGCCCGCGCGATCTCGCGCAGTGTCTTGTCGGGGAAGATCACGTAGGCGGGCACTTCCTCCTGCTTCGCTAGTTCGGTGCGCCGGACGCGCAGGGCGTCCATCAAGGCCACCTCGTCGCGCGTGAGCGGTGCGCCGGTCGGGCCGGCCACACGTTCGCGCTTCGGCTTGGCCCGCTTGCCACGCGGAACACCCTCCACCGCCTCGTGCTTGATCCCGAGGCAGTTGTCGCAGCCATCGCAGCGAGGGCGCGCGGCCGGGTCGCCGAAGTACCGCAACACGAAGGCGCGCCGGCACTGGTCGGTGTAGGCGTACTTCTGCATCCGGTCGAGCTTCGCCATCTCACCGCGCCGCCGCCGCTCGAGCCCCTCCCAGTCCACCGGGTACTTCGCCAGGGCGCGCGCAGGGTCCGTGAGCGAGATGCCCTCGCCGAGGCGACGCCAGACGACCATCTGCCGGCCCTGCAGCGCGTCGAGGAGGCCCGTGGCACCGCCCGCACCGCCCAGCCCGGGCGGCAGCGCATCGAGGTTGGCGATGATGCCGTCGTGGAGGCGCTCACCGGCGCGCTTCCAGAGCGAGCGCAGCAGCGCGAGTTCGAGCCCGTGCGCGTCGGGGTCGAGTTCGGCGCGCAGCCGCTCCGGCGTCGCGAGCAGGCGCACATGGGCCTGCGCGCGGGACGCGTCGGCGACGCCGAGCGCGCCGCCGCGCGCGAGGATCCGCAGCGCCGCGTCGGCCTCGCGGTCGCTCACCTTGCCCTTGGCCACCGCCGCGATCCCGGCTCCTGACTCGCTCACGAGTCCCTGCCCGTCCGCCAGGCGGCGGCAGGCCGCGTAGACCGCCTCGACCGTCTCGCGCTCCGGCAGCGCCCCCTTGATGAAGAACTCGTGCATGAAGCGGTCGGGGAACGCGTGGAACAGGACGGCGGTGGCCGGCTTGCCGTCGCGACCCGCGCGCCCCGCCTCCTGGTAGTACGCCTCCAGGGTGCCCGGCATCGCGTGGTGCACCACGAGCCGCACGTTCGCCTTGTCGATCCCCATGCCGAAGGCGTTGGTCGCGACGATCACCCGCGCCCGTTCGTTCATGAACGCCTCCTGCACCTCCGCCCGGTGCGCGTCGTCGAGCCCCGCGTGATACGCCACCGCGTCGACCTTCGCGCGCTGCAGCATGTGCGCGATGCGCTCCACGGTCTTCCGGGTGCTGGCGTACACGATCGCCACACCGGCGTGTTCCCGCGCGTCGAGCAGGGAGACGAGCGTGGCGTCCTTCGCCGCGTCGTTCTTCG